>CAZTWM010000118.1:0-4288 GCA_964617935.1 uncultured Thermoplasmatales archaeon
AAATTCCTGTTTTTGTGTGCTTTCCTTCTATTAGATATAGTTTATTAGCATGAATTTCCACTTCGTCACAGGTAAAGTAATAATAACCCCCAAGATAATTTTTGATAGTAATGTTTGCTTTTTCTCCAGATAAGTACTCTTTTGGTTGAGAAGTGATGCTTTCTCTTCTCTGAGACTCATGAGCAAGTTTTCTGGAAAGATTCATGAAAACTTCTTTTCCTCTTTTTATCTCTTTAATTCTCTGTCGAGCAGATTCTGGAGAATGTATTTCTACTCCCAATTTTTTAGAAATATTTTCGTAATGCATAAAGGCTAATTCTGCTATCTTTGGTATCCTTTCTATTTGCTCCAGATTCCAATGAAGTGCATCTGATTGATAAGATAAAATTCTGATTATCTCTTTTTTTAGTTGCTCTATATCAAATCTTTGTTTTGTGATTTTATTGTCATATTTACCACTTTTTTCTGCTTCGACATAATAAGAGACAATTACATAGATTCCCAATAAACTCATTAATGAAATGGTATCCCACTGGAGAAAATCTCTATCTCCGTCTTTTCCTTCATCCTTTATTATAGGAATTATGGTAATCTTTTTTCCAGAAAAACCTAATGTATCATATACTCTTGCATAAGGATAGGAACGTGTTCTTTTTGGAGAAACCCACCAGCTTACTGCTACTCTATCTTTTTCATTTATTTCAATAATAAAGCTGGATTTCTCTTCAATTGCTTTTCCCAAGCTGGTAATACTGTATGTTTCCAATTCTCTGCAGAGCAATGGTGTATATTTTATGCCTTTTATTTCTGCGAATATTTCCAATTTATTATCTCCTATTATTCCTGGCAATTTTTTCCTGCAATTGAGTCCTCAAATGTTTTACATCTTCCCTTATTATCACCTCAAAATTTGATGATTTCTGGGTGAGAGTTAGTTGATTTATCTTCAATTTTTTCTTTACCACTCCCAAAAGTTCAACATCTATTTCATAACCAATTGCCCTTCTACCCAATTGAGTGGCTACCTTTAAAGTGGTTCCAGAACCCATAAAAGGGTCCAGCACAGTTTCTCCTTTATATGAAAAAAGTTTTATCAATCTGTAAGGTATTTCCTCTGGAAATGCAGCTATTCCTTTCTCCAGTCTATTATTTATGGGGAGTACATTTGTGATGTGCCATACATTCAAATACCATTTTTCCTGCTGATACTCATTAACATTTATTTTTGAATCTTCTTTAATGGATTGGGGGATTTTTTCGTATTCAAAATCTCCATTTTGGAATATCAGTATGGATTCCTGAAGATTGTCTGGGTAATAATACATGGGATAAGGATGTTGAAGTAAAACCCCACTTCTTCTACTTATCCGTATATAACCTTCGGGTTTAACCCAGACTATCCTTTCCCTATACTTAAACCCCTCTTCAATAAAAATTTTGGTTATATCTGCAACCACAGGGTATTTTTTTCCCTTAATCAGAGTGTCATCCACTACAAAAGCAGCTATTCTTCCTTTAGCCAAAACTCTTTTTAACTCTTTGGCGACATTCCTTATTAATTTCAAAAATCCGTTATAACTCTCGAACAAATCAGGATAGTCAAAGGGGGCGTTAAAGTAGGGGGGTGAAGTCACAACAAGATGGATGCTATTATCATCCACCTCTTTCATATTTTGAGCATCTCCAAATATTACCATATTTTTTCTTCATTCATATTTTGCCCCTTTAATATATTAGGAAAGTTAAAGGTTTCTGAGTTGCCACCTTTCCTTTTATAAAACACTCGAAACATTTATAAAATTAACTTTCTCTCACCACAAACTATTTTATTTTTTGTTATTTATGATTTAATGGATGAAGAAAAAGAAAAATACAGGAAAAAGCATCTCATTCCATCCCTGAAGGAAGGAGATGAGATAGATGACATTTTTGTGGTGGAGATAAAGAAGGGTATTTCCCAGTATTCTGGTGGCTACCGCTTTATCCTTCTCCTCACCGATAGTAGCGGGAGAACTATAGAATACATTTACTGGGGTGGAGGAGATGAGGAAAAAGTAAGGAGAATATATGATGGAATAAAGGTGGATTCTGTTGTCAGGATAAGGGGAAAAGTTTCGCAATATGGAGGGAAGTTACGGCTGGTGGCTAATGAGCCCGAGATAATTCAGGTATTGGATGAAGAACAGTATGAAAAGGAGGACTTTGTTAAGCCAGCGAGGATGGATCTGGACATGATGTATGAAAGATTGATGAGGGAAATTGAGGGGGTGGAAAATCCCCAGATAAGGGAATTGCTGGAAAGAATATTTGGTGATGCGACAATGAAAAGGAAAATGAAAGTTCATCCAGGAGCAATATCCATACATCATAACTGGATTGGTGGGCTTCTTCAGCATACTTTGGAAGTACTGGATTTCTGTAAGGTAACGGAGAAGAATTTTCCCTCTCTGAATCATGATTTACTGGTGGCTGGTGCCCTTTTGCATGACATAGGGAAACTGGAGGAGATGGAGGTTACGACGAGAATTAAGGGAACGAACGAAGGCCAACTTATTGGCCATGTCATGCTTGGTTTTCTTTATGTGGCTGAAAAAATTAAGGAAATCCCAGATTTTGATGAGGAGTTAAAAAGCAAAATCCTCCATATAATTTTAAGTCATCATGGCAAAAATGAGAATGGCTCTCCCAAGGAACCCATGTTCCCCGAAGCATTGGCAGTATATCTGGCTGATGAAATGAGCGCGAGAATGGCGGAAATAATTGAATTTGTGGAGATATCCAGAGAAAGCACTGAAGATGATTTCATGTACAGCAGGAGGCAGCGGAAGAATATTTTTCTCAAATAAATCATCCAAGGAAAGAATCGAGGAAAAGCATTACATAAAAGCCAAGGAAGAAGCCTGCTGTTATCATAACCTCATGCTCCCCCTTTTCATATATCTCAGGTATCATCTCCTTTACTGTAACATAAAGCATGGCACCCCCAGCCAGTCCCATTCCATAGGGAAGAGAAGATGAAAAATAATTGAAGAAGATAGCGCCTGCTATAACCATCATCATCTCTGCCACTCCACTCAACACTCCTATTGCTATTGGTTTCAAACGCTTTTTCTGCATGAGGGCAAGGGGGAGAGAAACTACAGTCCCTTCCGGAATATCCTGAATTCCTATGGCTATGGCGGTTATTATTCCAAGATGTAAGTCATATACCATGGTTGTGCCAACTGCAAGCCCTTCAGGAAAGTTATGGATTATGACGGCAAATACGATAAGCCACATCATTTTCATCTTTTCGCGAAATTTTTTTGGTCCCTCGTAGCCCCCAATTCTGTGCTCATGCGGCAGATATCTGTCCATGAGGAAAATCAGGAAAATGCCGAGGAAAATTCCAATGGCTACAGGAGCAAAATTTCCTGCTATGTCAATTCCAGGGAGAATCAAACTTGTAAAACTTGCCACAATCATCACTCCAGCAGCAAACGAAAGGCTTACATCCAGCCCCCACTCTGGCAATCTATGGGCAAAAAGAGCAAGGAAGGAGCCGAGAGAAGTCATCAAAGCCACAAATAAACCAGCATAAAGGGCAGCGAGTAAAATATTTCCCCCCGACATATGCATGAGATATTCCCCTATACTTTCCACCAAATTCATCGTCAAAAACATAAAAATATGGATGAAGGGTTTATATAATTAATTTTCAGGAGATGTTCATAAATTTCATAAAAGAAAAAGGGCTAAGGGTTGAATATCCATATGGTTTGCTCATCCATTACAGCCATTCCAGCAACATCATAAGCAATAACCTTTATTGTATGTGTAAAGAATGCTTTCTCATCCCATAACCATTGATATGGTTTCTCTGTCAGAGTTGCTTTCAACTCTTCATCAATATAAAATTCTACTTTTTCAATGCCCAGTATGCTTTTGATATCCACCTCAATTGTTATTGCACCCACCACTATAGTTGTATTGCCAGGGAGAGGGACAATTTCTCTATCCATAATATAGAGATATCCTCTGGGTTTAATGATTGATATGGACAATGAAGTGGGATTGGAGATGGTGAAATTTCCATCTGAAATATCGTAATTTACATTTCCTGCATCATCTTCTGCAATTATCTTAACCAAGTAATTGTTTCCATATGGCAATGATGATGTGTCCCACTCATATTCTCCATCGTTGGATTCATTGGATACAATTTTATGCCATGTTGTCCCATCATTACTGTATTCAATATCAATCAGAAGATTGCTGTCGCAATTATCGCTTGCAATCCATTTAATGG
>CAZTWM010000119.1:0-4254 GCA_964617935.1 uncultured Thermoplasmatales archaeon
TCCTTATTTTTGTAAACATTAAATCACCTGTCAAATTTTTTTGATAATTGTAAAAGAATTTTGATAAATAAATTTTTTCTTTTAAAAACATTATCTAATAAAAAGTTGTAAAGAGTATAGAGAGTACAATATCTATGAAATAAAACTATAACGTCTTTAGTTTTCCGGATGCATTTCTGGTATAACTACAAACAGAGATATCAACTCTTATAATTCATCCAACAACCATCTCCTCATCCTCTATTCTATCCCTGTAATCCTTCCCTTCTCATCCACATCTATCCTAGCAGCAGCAGGGCGTGCAGGCAAGCCAGGCATTGTTGTGATTTTTCCTGTTATTGGAACAAGGAAACCTGCTCCTGCGGAAATGCGAATTTCCTTAACCGTTACTTTGAAATTTTTTGGTCTGCCTCTTAGAGAGGGTGTGTCTGAAAGGCTATAGGGTGTTTTTGCCATGCATATTGGTAGGTCTCCAAGTTCAAGTTTATTTATTATTCTTATGTCGTCCTCAGCAGTGATGCTGTAAACAACTTTATTGGCACCGTAAATATTCTTTGCTATTGCCTCAATCTTCTCCTTTACTGAGATATCCAGAGGATAAAGAAATTTGAATTTGGGCTTTTGGTTATATAGCGTGCTCACCACCTTACCAGCAAGTTCTATTCCTCCCTCTCCTCCTTCTTCATAAACATCTGCCACCGCAAAAGGCACATCACAGAATTCCTCCACCACCTTTATCTCTTCCTCCCTGTCTGTTGGAAATCTGTTGAGGGCGATTACCATGGGCAATCCGAACATTTCAATGTTTTCCATATGTTTTGCAAGATTTGCCAGCCCCTTCTTCAATGCCCTCATGTTCTTCTTTCCTTTCTTAATATCCTCCATATTCATTCCACCATGCCATTTAAGGGCTCTGATGGAAACAACCAAGACGACAGCATCAGGCTTTATTCCATGTCTTCCCACTATGTTAAAAAACTTCTCCGCTCCCAGATCAGTGCCAAATCCTGCTTCCGTGACGAAGTAGTCTGCAAGTTTCAACCCTATCATGGTGGAGACTATGCTGCTTGTTCCATGGGCTATGTTGGCAAAGGGCCCACCATGAACAAAGGCTGCTATGCCCTCCGTTGTCTGCACAATATTGGGTTTTATGGCATCCTTTAACAAAGCAGCCATGGCTCCCACAGCATTGAGTTGCTCCGCCGTTATCGGCTTTTCATCATATGAATAGGCTGCTATTACTCTTGCCAATCTTTCTTTCAATTCCTTCATGTTTTTGCTCAGGCAGAGTATCGCCATAACTTCCGAGGCAGCAGTTATGGAAAATCTGTCCTGGCGTGGAACTCCATTTTTTGGTCCTCCAAGCCCCACCACAACATTTCGGAGATTGCGGTCGTTCATGTCCATGACACGGGGCCATACGATATAGCGGGGGTCTATATGAAACTCATCTCCATGAAAAATGTGATTGTCGAGGAGGGCGGACAGCAGATTGTGGGCTATACTTACTGCATGCATATCTCCTGTAAAATGTAAATTTATGTCCTCGGATGGCATAACCTGGCATTTTCCTCCTCCGGTGCCCCCTCCCTTTATTCCCATTACCGGTCCGATGCTTGGCTCCCTTATTCCTATGGCAACTTTCTTGCCGAGTTTTGCCAGTGCCTGCGCCAGCCCTATGGTAATGGTTGTTTTTCCTTCTCCTTCAAAGGTGGGATTTATGGTAGTAACCAAAATTAATTTTCCATTTTTCCTTTTACCTATTCTTTTGAATATATCCAGGCTTACTTTCGCCTTATATTCTCCCCAAGGAATCAATTCCTTCTCTTGTATGCCTATGCTTCCCGCCACCTCCTCTATTCTCTTCAGAGCCATCTTTCCACTATTTCCATAACCTCATCAAACCCATTTTCCATCTCATCCTTCATTTCAGCCATCTCATTTTCCTTTCTCTTTCTGTAATCCATATCTTCCATTTCCTTAAGATTTATCCTGACATTGAGTATTGCTGAATTGAAAGAAGCCTGAGCCATAAGGGCGGCAACGCCAGCATCACTTATGGAATTTTTATTTCCTTTTTCTGCTATTTCTTTAAGTAGATTAAGGAGAGAAATGCTCTCTCTTGCAGTGTCAAGGGGGACTTCTGCCGCCAGTTTCAGGGCATTCTGGATGCCCTCCTTTTTCTTGAATGCTTCCATTACTTTATCAAAGGCTGCAGCATCCTCGTCCACCAGTTCCATGAATCTTTTTCTTATGCCCTCGCATTTTTTCCTCAGAATTTTCATATCCTCCTCCACATCTGCATATTTTTTCTTCCCTATGGTAAGATTGCATACCATTTCCGCCAGAGAGCCTGCCATTGCTCCCGCCAAGGCTGCAATGCTTCCCCCACCTGGAGTGGGAGATGAACTTGCCACCTTATCAATAAATTCTTTCACGCTTTCTTCCATCATAGCATCTCCTCCAGCATTCTCTTCTCTATAACCTGCTCTGCTTTAAAATCATCCAACTGGAGATAGAAGGAGCATATATCCACCATTGCTTCAAGGGGAATCATTCCCACTATTTCTGCCGAAAGAACATTCACGCCATAACGTTCCGCCTCTCTCTTCACCGTTTCAAAAACTCTAAAGAGAGGGGTTTTCTTATAATTCGTCATATTCATGGAAACCTGCACAATCCCCTTTTCTTTAATTTCAAATCCCATTGCTTTGACAAATCTATAGCCTCCGCTGCTGTGCCTCACCGCCTTTGCAATATTTTTGGCAATGCTGATATCATTGGTAGCGAGGTTAACATTGAAGGCAATGAGAAATTCTCTTGCTCCTACTGCAGTGGCGCCAGCCGTAGGATGTATGGCATTGGGTCCATAATCTGGCGTTTTATCAGGATTTTTTCCTATCTCCTCTTTCAATCCTTCAAATTCCCCCTTCCTCACATCAGCAAGATTTCTTCTATCCTCCCTTGTTGCAGCCTCCTCGTATAAAAAGCATGGCACGCCTGTCTTTTCAGAAAATTCTCTGGCAAATTCATGGGCAAGTTGAATGCATTCCTCCATGGTCATATTCATTAAGGGAACGAAAGGCACCACATCCATTGCCCCCATTCTGGGATGCTCTCCTCTATGTTTGTTCATGTCAATGAGTTCCACTGCCTTCACAGCCATGTCCATTGCTGCTTTTTTAACCTCTTCTGGCTCTCCTATTATGGTAACATCGGTCCTGTTATGGCTGGCATCCGGCGTAACATTGAGTATTTTCACATTGTATTTTCTCGCCTCATCCACTATGGCATCTATTACTTCCTTCCTTTGCCCTTCACTAAAATTTGGAACACACTCCACCAGTTTAACCATGAGGGTAATATGTCATTATATTTTAAGTGTTATGGAGTGAATAATAGAAAAGGGATGAAGATACAAGGCATGCAAGAAATGCAGAAGTTATCTTGTATAGCAAATTGTTATTGGGAATATCTCCTGCAATCATCATGTTAAAGAAAATAATCATTTATCTATATTCCTTTACCCCTACCCATCAAAAAATTTCAAAGAATTAATAAAGGGGCACAACTTGAATTAATATTGGGAAGCAGAAAAGGATGCAGGCAATATTCTTTTATTCTTTTAACATATAGATTAATGTTATTCCGCTAACAAAATGCTTGCAAACTGCGAAAAGTTTATATACCCCTACAATATTATGGATTTGGTGAAAAACCATGATAGGAAAAATAAGAAAGATGTTGAAGGAAAAGGCGGGTGTTAGCCCAATAATTGCCATCATACTGATGGTGGCAATTACAGTGGTGCTGGCAGCAACCATCTATGTGTGGGTAAGCGGATTTGGTGGAAGCGGATCCTCGACACCTGCAATATCGTGCAGTCCCGACAATGTAAATGACAAATTGGTCGTATCAAGCTGTGATACGGGCATAAACTGGACAGACATAAGCATAAAAGTAACGAGCGGAGCCACAGTAAATATTTCCTGTAGCGCTGGTACTATTCATGGTACTGGAACAAGTGCAATTAATTCTAATGGGGCTTTTGTAAGTATCGGTGATGACACAAAAGTAGCAGTGCCTTCTGGATCCCTTCTTATGCACGCTGGAGATGAAATCACAGTAGAGAGTGGTTCAGGAGCTGTTTCTATAACACTAAGATACGATACTAACGATAGCATAATTGGAACTTGGACAGTGTATGTCTAAACATAACAACTAGATTCCATAGCATCCCTCTTCCCTTTATTT
>CAZTWM010000120.1:0-4236 GCA_964617935.1 uncultured Thermoplasmatales archaeon
TCTTTGGCTCTCTCCCAGTGGAAGGCTTTATTATCCTTCCTCCAGTGGGACCACTGGCTGAGAGCATTCTCTCAAATTCAAGGCTCGTTATTATGTCATCATCTTCTCCATATCCATATTCCACCAGATTATTCTTATCATATAAATCGTAGCCGGTTGCCACAATAATGGCTCCCACATTTTCTTCAATAATTTCGGGCTGCATGTCATAGTCGATGGCTTCTGCTTCGCAGGCATCCTTACACTGGGCGCATGCAAGAGGGGCTAAACCAAGACATGCTTCCCTGTCTATGGTGTAGGTGGATGGAACTGCCTGGGGAAAGGGAATGTAAATGGCTTTCCTCGGCTTTTTTTCCATGTCAAACTCATTTGGCACTATAACAGGACAGACATCCTCGCAATCACCGCATACGGTGCATTTGTCCTCATCCACATATCTCGGCTTCTTCAGTATCTTCACCTTAAAGTTTCCAACATATCCCGATATATCTATCACTTCTGAATATGCCATCAATTTTATTCTGGGATGCCTCGCCACAGCCACCATCTTTGGAGTTAAAATACACTGACTGCAGTCAAGCGTGGGAAATGTCTCGCTCAGCTGAGCCATTCTTCCTCCTATACTTGCCTCTTTTTCTACAAGGATAACTTCATAGCCCGCATCCGCCACATCCAGGGCTGCCTGAATCCCCGCTATCCCGCCCCCTATTATCAAACATCTCTTTTCAACTGGAACAAATATGGGCATTAAATCTTCATTTCCCTTCAGTTTTTCCACCGTTGCCTTCAATATTTTTATTGCCTTTTCAGTAGCCTCCTCGGCATCATGAACCCATGAACATTGCTCCCTTATATTCGCCATCTCGCATCTGTGGGGATTGAAATAATCCTTGCACACATTGCGGAATGTCTCCTCATGCATTGATGGAGAACATGCTGCCACCACAACAGCATCTAAATTCTCCTCTTCAATCTTTTCCCTTATAAGATTCTGTCCGGGGTCAGAGCACATATACTGGTAGGTGGTGGAGAAAGCCACGCCAGGATATGAAGCCATTTCTCTTGCAACTTTCTCCACGTCCACAACTCCCGCAATATTAACGCCGCAGTGGCAGACAAATATTCCTATTCTTTTCGCCATTTTATCCCTTTTTTATATCCCTTTTCCAATGCTTCTTCATTCAATTCCCTAAATCTTTCAGGAACGGCAGATACGACAGCCTTTTTTATTGCATCATAACTCAGCAATTTGGTGACTCCGGTGAAAAATCCAAGCATTACTATGTTGGCAACTATCCTCTTTCCCATTTCCTCTGCTATCCTCGTTGCCCCCAGTTTCGCCACATTTCCCTCTCCATTTTTCAATTTAACCAAATCTTCATCTATAATGAGAATGCCATCATCCTTAAGTATTGGAGCAAACTTTTCATAAGCCCCCTGGCTCATAACCACCAGTATATCGGGATGAGTAACGTAGGGATAATCAATTTCCTCCTCCGAAATCACCACATTGGAACTTGCTGCTCCTCCCCTTGCTTCAGGTCCATAGGAGGGTGTGAAGATGGCATTCTTGTTGTCATATAGCACTGCTGCCCTTGCCGTTATATTACCCATCAGTATGATGCCCTGTCCTCCATATCCACCAAATTTTATTTCCACCCTCATTTTCTCGCCTTCTTAATCAATTCATAAACTTCCTCATTGAAAGTTGGCTTTTCTATGTCAACAAATTTCCCAACTATTATATCCCCACCAATCTCTATATCCGCCTCGGCGGGGTCTATCCCATGCTTTATCACTGAATGCTCCTGATAATACTTCATCATGTCCAGCCCTGTAGGTGTTCTATTCCGCCTTCCATATGCAGTTGGGCATGGAGCGATTATTTCAATAAAGGAAAACCCTTTTTTATTCAACGCCTCCTTCATTGACTCCTTGAGACGGCGGACATGCAGGGATGTCCATCTCGCCACATATACTGCGCCCGAGGCGGCGGCGACATGACATAGATTGAAGGGATGCTCGAGATTTCCATAGGGGCTTGTTGTCGTTCTTGCCTCCAGTGGAGTTGTGGGGGCGAGTTGTCCTCCTGTCATTCCATAATTGTAGTTGTTTACGCATAGCACCGTCATGTCAAAATTCCTTCTGGCTGCGTGTATGAAATGATTTCCTCCTATGGCGAACAAATCACCATCCCCGCTGAAAACAACAACCTTCATGTCCGGCTTGGCAAGTTTTAACCCTGTGGCAAAGGGTATTGCTCTCCCATGGGTTGTATGATAGGAATCGACGTTGACATAGCCAGCAATCCTTCCAGTGCATCCTATGCCAGAAACAACAGCCAATTTTTCTGGCTCAATTTGGAGTTCTTCAAGGGCATGAAGGAAGCAGTTCAGAGTTGTGCCAAGCCCACATCCAGGACACCATATGTGGGGAATTCTATCAGCCCTGAGGTATTTATCCATGGGATGCTGTTTTGCCTCAATTTCCATCATACACCTCCCTTATTTTTTCATATATTTCATGGGGTTTATGCACCTCCCCTCCAAATTTGGGGAGATGACTCACCTTATTCTTCCCCACATTTCTCTCCACTTCATATTTCAACTGTCCGTAATTTATCTCCACCACCAGAAATTTTTCAATCATGGATGCCATTTCCTCAAAATATTCTTCAGGGAAGGGCCATATGGTTTTGAGGTGTATCAAGCCCACTTTATAACCCTTTTCCCTCGCATGCCTTACTGCTGCCTTGCTGCTCCTTGCAGAAATGCCGAATGATACAACAGCCATACGGGCATCATCCATTAAATATTCCTCCACATCCCTTATTTTCTCCTCATTTTTCCTTATTTTGTCGCAAAGCCTTTTAACTAAACTCTCCTGAACCATGGGGTCTGTTGTTTGTGGATATCCTTTTTCATCATGGGTCAAGCCTGTAACATGCACGTTATAGCCTTCCCCGGCGCATGCCATGGGGGGAACAAAATCATCTGCTTTGAAGGGAAGATATTTTTTCGGGCTCATTTTGGGTTTTTTCCTCTCAACAATCTCTATGTCTTCAGGATGAGGGACAAGAACTTTCTCATACATATGTCCTGTGCTTTCATCCATTAAAACAACCACAGGCACCCTGTATTCTTCGGCAAGATTGAAAGCTCTGACAGTTAAATCAAAGCATTCCTGAGGCGAGGAAGGAGAGAGGGCTATTGTCTCATAATCCCCATGGCTTCCCCATCTGCTCTGCATCACATCTCCCTGCCCAACCAGTGTGGGCATTCCCGTGGATGGACCTGCCCTTTGAACATCTATGACAACGCATGGCGTCTCCGTCATAGCTCCAAGCCCTATATTCTCCTGCATGAGGGAAAAGCCAGGACCACTTGTGGCTGTCATTGCCTTAAGTCCTCCCCATGATGCTCCAAGTATAGCCGCCATGGATGCAAGTTCATCCTCCATTTGCACAAATATGCCCCCCACCTGTGGAAGGCGGAGGGACATATGTTCTGCTATTTCAGTGGAAGGTGTTATGGGATAGCCAGCAAAGAATCTGCAACCTGCTGCTATTGCCCCTTCTGCAACAGCAAGATTTCCACTGTAAAACTTAATCTCCTTTTTTCTTTTTTTCATCTTCCTCCTCCTTTTCAATATAAATTGCAAACTCAGGACAAACTAAGGAACAATAACCACATCCCAAACATTTTTTTGTTTCATCCTCAACCAGTTTTGGAGGATGATATCCCTTAACATTAAATTCTTCAGATTCCTGCAAAACTCCCTGAGGACAGAATTCTATACAAAAACCACATCCCTTACATCTGTCCTTTATAATGTAAACCTTACCATGAGGTGGTTTCAACTCCTGGGAATGCCAATAAGACATGCGAATCATCTTTTTATTGTATTTTGTTATATAAATATTGTCCTAAAATTGAAAAGAAAAGAATATTTTATAAAAAAATGGTTAATTTTAAAAAATTTTTTTTCCATATTAATGAAATCCCCTGTATTCCCTTCATATCGAGAGCAAATTATTCATGAAAATGAATGTTACGGGAAATATTTTGCTGAATTTAAAAAGGGCTTGGTGAATTGCCCATTTTATACAAAAAATTTCAGGGACTGAAAAGCATTGATGGTGTGGGTGTCTTTGGTTACATAAGATTTGAAGCAGATGTCATACAAAATTTTTTTTATCCTGCCCTATTTCCCTCATGGTGATGGCAATGAAGGGCA
>CAZTWM010000121.1:0-4229 GCA_964617935.1 uncultured Thermoplasmatales archaeon
TATACAAAATATGAAAAGACTGCTTGCTTTCATTGTGGTAATAATTCTTTCCATAAATTTTTATCCTGCCATGGCTCAGGAAAAAAATGATTTGCCTTCTTATTTTAACTGGCGCGATATCAATGGCATAGATTATACAACGCCTGTAAAAAATCAGGAGCCATGCCCAAGTTGTGAGGCATATGCTTTGGTTGCCTGCTTGGAAACAATGGTTCAGTATAAAGTGGGCTATCCCTTTGGATGTGATTTGTCGGAGGTACATCTCTTTTTCTGTTCGGGAGGAACATGCAGATGGGGGGTTAATGTGACGCATGCAGCCCAATATCTTGTGGAGTATGGTGTCCCGGATGAAGGTTGCTTTCCCGACCCTCACAGAAAAACAGATTCTGAATGCAATCCCCTTCCTGGATGGGAGAACAGGACGGTAAAGATAAGAAAATGGGGATGGGTTAATGATGACATGGAAAGTATAAAGAAGGCAATTATTGAACATGGTCCTGTGGTGGCATGCATTCATGTATGGAAAGATTTCATGGTTTATCACGGCGGCATATATCGCCACAGATGGGGCAAAAGAGTGGGAGGGCATTTGATAGTCATAGTTGGATATGATGATGAACAAAAATGCTGGATATGCAAGAACAGCTGGGGGAAAAACTGGGGTGAGGATGGATGGTTTAGGGTTGCGTATGACAAGGATATATTCATCCACCATTGCTATGGAGGAAGTGGCATACTATACATGGATGGTGTTTACGGCAATTTAATGCCAGATGTTCCCAAAGTTTACATAAAAGAGCCAGAGAGATGGCACATATACATATTTGGAAGAGAACTTCCAACTCTTTTTGGAAGGACAGTGGTTCAGATAGGAATCCCCCGCATTATAGGAGGAATGAATGTGGTTGTGAATGCCACTAACACAAACAGGGTGGAATTTTATCTGGATGGGGAATTAAAAGATATGGATGACTCGCCACCCTTTGAATGGCATTTCAACGCAAAGCCAGGAAAGCATACCATAGAGGTAATGGGATATAATGAAGGAAATGCATCCAGGGCTATGGTGGATGTTTTTGTTCTTGCTTAATTATAAGATATGGTTTCCCACCACGCCCGCCTCCATTGCCTCCGGCTCCTCCCATGAGTATGCAGGGCTCCATACTCTCAGGCATGGGTCCCCGAAATAGCATACATTCTCGGAAATATCCCACCACCATTTGCCTGTAAGGTATTCTATGCCTACATGACTCATTGCCATTTCATATGCCTCTCCTGTTGTATAACCCATGGCAAGGTAGCGGGCAAACATCTCAACGGCGAAGTTGCAATACCATGAGGTGAGCCAGGGGTCTATTATCTGAAAGACGGAGCCATGCCTTATTAAGGAGAGATGAAGATATGTGGCTGCTATGTAACATGATATGCCAGCATTTATCCCGCATGAATGGAGGTTTTTCAGTGCCTCATCTATTTCATATCCATTCTTTATCTCAGTTGTAACCTGCTGAAGTATTGCTATGACAATCCCATCTCCATGCATTCCAGGGCGCCAGTCCCATCCGAGATATTTGTCCATAACCATCACATCAGGTTCTTCAGTTGAACCTGTCTGGAATATCTGTGTGTCCTTTCCAGAGGGCAATCCCCATCTGAAAAATGCCTGTCTCCACAATCCAAATTCATACCCCCTCCATGGATTTGGTTCGGTGGTTATTCTCTTATTTTTTATTACGTTTCCAATGAGAGGCACATTCTGAAAATAATAAAGCATTTTTGTCCAGTTGGCATTGGGATCCCAGAAGCCCACACCTCCTGAGCCCCAGTGCCCTGCATGCATCCCCTCAAACCACATTATCACACCTCTGTTAAGATTTTCCATGGTTGCAGAAAAGTTGGTGGAGAAGGCATTGTCGTAACCCATTTTTTTGAGATAAAAGGGAACAACTTCCGAGGTACTCATATCCGGCCAGTATGCTCCAATTTTATCTGTCACTCCCTCATCTATGGAATATGGTGAAGGAGTTTCATAGGGCGTTATCCCATCCCTGGTGGTATATTTGCATCCCCAGTATTTGCTCGCCTCCTTATTGAAATCATGACAGTATGACACCCATGTCTGCAACACGGGATATTCAAATCTTTCCTCCTGAGACGGTTTTATTATATGCAATCTTCCCACCATATCTCTTCTACTACTGCTTCCGTTTATCAGAGAAATGCCTTCAGTGTTCATACCAGAATTTTCAAAAATGAGGGCGGGATAGAATACATTTCTGCATATCCATTGAGATGCATCCACTGGAGTTCCTAAAATCCTTCCAGTATTTGCCTTTCCCACAAATGCCCTGTCCCATCCTATGCCTATGTCAAATTGCCCTGCCACAGTTATTATATTCTCCTTCCCCTCCCTGTCTATTCCAAGAGAGGAAAGAAAGTTGTAAACATCCTTAGCCATCAGATACATGCACGCCACAGATGGCGGCTCCCTTGCCATACTATCCCTCTTCCAGAAATCCGTCATCCATGTTGCAGACTGGCTCAATTCCTCGTGCTCCTCCACGATGAAAAGCGGGCATCCATGGTGGGCGGCAAGATAGGCAGCGGGACCAATATAAAATGCCCCCTCCTTTTCCCCTCCTTCCTTCAATTCCTCAGCCAGCCAGTAACTCCATGGACTGGCAGAAGTGAATACAACGTCTCTTGAGGAAGTTATCTGATAAATTTTTTCATATGCATCCTGAAGAGTATAGGGCTCCACTTCCCTGCTCTCTCCCAATTTTTCAACAATTTCATCTCCCAGCCCCACCGTATATATTTTCTCCACTCCAAGTTCATCCATGGCGGAAAGAGTGGCTGACGGAACATCATTTCCCACATAAAGCAGGGGAATGTCCATCAGGGAGGCAAGTATCGCCGCCTGGGAACATGAAGCAAAGGAATCAACCTGCTCTCTTTCAATTTCCTTCCACGAATATTCTATGGCGAAGTCCACACCGCTTGTATTTTCCATGGAGAATATGCATATGCTGTAGTTTCCCATGCCAACTTCATCAAAGTGCATCTCCACTTTTCCATTTCCTGTAAATGCCTCGTAAGCCACATTGGAGGGTGAAATCAAAAGAGCTCCAAAGGAAATATTTTTGCTGCATTCTATACTTATGTTAACATTCTTTGCCAGGAAATTTATTGGAGGGAGAGAAAACATTGTTCCAGGATACATCTCTATTCTTGCATCATATTCCCTTCCAGGTTTAGAACTGGGGGACATTGTTTCCATTATTCCAATATCTTCAGTGGGCATGAAGGTAAGCCCCACCTCCCATTTTCCGTAGTTGAAAATATATGATTCCACCCCTTCATGTGTTCCAAAAAGAGCATTCCAGTTTTCAGAGGCATCGACCATTCCAAGGGCATCATCGTATAATTGCAAATCAATATCCCTTCCCCTAAGCAGAGGGTTCCAGTTCACATCCACCTTTATGTATTTATAGGGAGAGGTGACATTGAAACTTCTGTAAACACCTCCTATCCCTTCAGGTTCTGGAATGGGAATGTTCATGGTGTTTATCATCGCTTTTTCCATGTCCGCCTTCCCTCCTCCCTTAACTTCCTTATATCCATAAAAATTTCCTGCTCTGGCAATCATACATTCCCTGCTCTTTTTCCAGTGCAAAAGGGCTATTTTCTTCGCCATGTCATATACATCGCTGGAATTTATGTAGGAATATGATGCATCCCATTTATTGGCACTGGGAGCGTTTATCAATTCTATCTGCATATTCTTGCAATAACTCAGCCAGTCCTCCATAAAATAATCTATGCCCTGAGATGCATTGAGTGCCTTTTCTTTCCTCCCATTTATCTCTCTTTTTTCATAAAACATGAGGGGATAGGAATAGATCACACCATTTTCCCAGAAGGTGGTGGCAGGTATCATGGCAAGATATGCATAGTCATCCAGATAACTTTCCTCATCAAACCCAACGAAAGCAACCTTTTTTATGGGTTTCACCTCGCCCCAGGAAACACCATAGTAGCCATTTACTACTTCCTTTCCTGTGAAACCAATTTCTCCACCATTTATGAAAACTCCTGAGAGTAGGAAAAACAGAGTTAGCACCAAAATTTTTCTGGTCATAAAATGAAAATAGGATGAGAAATAAAAGTTTTGGGAATGGACAAAATGCTTTTTACATCCTTTGAACATATAAATGCATGAATATCTC
>CAZTWM010000122.1:0-4162 GCA_964617935.1 uncultured Thermoplasmatales archaeon
GGGTTGAATTTTACCGAAAATCAGAAAACTTTTTAAACCCCTTCTATATTACAATTGTCGGACAATGACGGACATTGCTGGACAAATGTCCCATGATGGATGTCAAAATGTCCGCCATATGTCCACGGGTGGATAAAAATGGAAACAGAGAAAGTGACTGTAAGGCTTCCAGTGCATCTCGTTCATGCCATAGATACATTTATAAGTATGGGAGAATTCGCCTCGCGTTCTGAAGCCATCAGAAGGGCTCTCAACAAGTTCATGGGGGAAATGATGCAGGACTTGCAGGAAAAGACACAGATGTGGATGAAACTCCAGGAACTTCAGGCATTTACGGAGGAAATAGAAAAGTTGAGAAAAAAGTAGCGGTATATGGGAGGGGATGGGATGCCGCTACCACCAGCCAAGGGAGGATAAAATGAAGAGTATAATTGAGAACGCCATGAAATATGGAAGTGAGAGGCAAATCGACATAAAGGATTTTGGTGTAGCCAAGATTCTTGTTGTGGGTGTCGGAGGTGCTGGAGGAAATACTATAACGAGGTTACATGAGATAGGCATTAATGGAGCGGAGACCATAGTGGTGAATACGGACAAGCAGGCTCTGGATATGGCAAAGGCAAACAAGAAACTCCTTATAGGAAAGGCGATAACAAGAGGTCTTGGAGCAGGGGGATACCCAGATGTGGCGAAGAGATGTGCTGAAGAGTCAAGGGATGAAATAGAGCAGATTATAGGCGAGCCCGACTTGGTGTTCATAACAGCAGGAATGGGCGGAGGCACAGGCACTGGAGCATCGCCAATGATTGCAAAGATTGCCAAAAGGCAGGGAGCCATAGTTGTGGGCATGGTTTCCATACCCTTCAGGGTGGAAAGAGGGAGAATGCTGAGGGCTGAACAGGGACTGGAGGCATTGAGGAAAGAATGTGATTCAGTTGTCATACTGGATAACAATAAGTTGCTGGATTTTGTTCCTCATTTGCCCATAGGTAAGGCATTTTCTGTGATGGATCAACTGATAGCAGAGACTGTCAAAGGAATTTCAGAAACCATAGTGGAGCCCTCATTGATAAATCTGGACTATGCAGATGTAAAAACCATCGTTTCTGGAGGGGATGTAGCAGCCATGTTGTGGGGCGAGGGCGCCACCAGAGATGGGCCAGAGGCGATAGCACATGAAGCCATGCATCATCCATTGCTGGAAGTGGATTTCAAGGGAGCCAAGGGATGCCTGATACATATAACTGGCGGACCCGACATGTCTCTGGAATTTGCAGAAAAGGTGGCTGAATACATGACGGAAGAACTTGATCCGTATGCCAATGTAATCTTAGGGGCGAGGGTTAACAATGAATACAATGGAAAATGCAGGATAATGGCAATAATGACAGGGGTTTCGTCTCCCTACATACTCTCCCCAAAGGACAAGCCCGTTGTTCTTCCCAGATGGGAAAACGGACAGAAAAATGGCATAGACCTGATTGGCTAATCCTTTTCCCTTATATTTTTATTTTTTCTCCATTTTTTGGCATGTATATGTTGGCATCGATATCTTCTGCAAGCATTTCAGGATTTTCAGAATGAACTATTACAACATTTTCTGGAGAGCATTTATTTATGAATTCCACCAGTTGAGAATGTCCCGCATGGGCTGAAAAATCATAGAATTTTACCTGGCAATTCACCTTTGTTTTTATGCCATATATATCTATTTCTCCGTGTTCGAGCAGCATCCTTCCATTTGTTCCCTCCACCTGATAACCTGTTATTATCACAGCAGATTTTGGGTCATCCTTTATTTTGTCCACATACCATAATACAGGACCTCCATTCATCATCCCGCTTGTGGTGAGGATGATGCCTGACTTGATGGCTAATTTTTTTCCATGATTTGAATATACCAAATTAGCATCGTTCATTGCCTTTCTCAATTTTTCGGGGGAGCGTATATATTTCCCATATTTGAGTATAATATCTGATATTTTTTTCCCCATGCCCTCGAGCCAGAATTCATGTCCTCCTTTATGAAGAACCATTGCCAGTTCCTGCGTTCTTCCCACTGCAAAGGCAGGTATTACAACCTTCCCCCCTCTATTCAATATGTCCTCAACCTCATCCAGAAATTGCCTTTCCAGTTCAGGGCGTGGAGGATGCTCCACTCCAGCATATGTGCCTTCTATGAATAAGGTCTCACATTTTACAGGGTTTGCTCCTTTAAGAAGATTTGTATCCACAGTATTTATATCAAAGGCATAAACAATCTTTTCCTCCACCATTTCCACCATTACAGAACCGGGAATATGTCCTGCTGGATGAAATTTTATTTTTATTCCATCTATTTTCTGCTCTTCTTCCATCTCCACTCTTCTGAATTTGCTGGATGAAATTTCTATCTCATGCTCTCCATATGGATATACATGTCCTCTTGCATCTGCAATTTTTACCGCATCTCTGTAAAGAATTTCTGCTATTTCCCTGGTTATATCAGTGGAAAAAATCTTTGTTCCATATCTGCTGCACAACCATGGCGCCATTCCAGAATGATCCAGATGTGCATGGGTTATTATTGCATTTTTAACAGGCGGTGATTCCATGGGATAGAGGGGAGGGTCTTCAGGCATTATTCCATAGTCTATCAGCAGTTTTTTATCGTCTATTTGATTAAATACACCCAGCCTGCCCACTTCTCTGCCGCCACCAAGTATAGTGCTTTCCATTTTTGTTTCTCCACTTTTGGATTATAATATATTGGTATTTTTAATTTTCCCCAATCCTCTCTATTTTCATCCCCCTGTATTCCAGGCGAGAAGATCTTTTCACTATACACCTCATCTGGACAGGAGAGAAATTAAATTCCTTCTCCACTTCTCTACTCAATTCTCCATTATCTCCAATATATTCATATATTTTCTTTTCCACCTGGTCAAATTCTTCATCATCCATAAGCACAATTGAAAACACATCCCTTATCATGTCTATGGATGTCATTACGTTTATATGGAATGAGGAATAGAAGGCGTGATATTCCTTTCTTGCTTTCCCATTTTCCGTCATTGTCCATCTGGAATCAACCATCCTGACCTTTTCAAAAAATCTGAGTGCCTCCACGCCATCCTCGCCATATCTCTCTTCTATTTCCTCCACCGTAATCCAGTCCTTTGAAACATCATTGAATACATTTATCTTCACATCACTATCAAAGGCTCTTGAAAGCCAGGATAAATCGGTAATATCATTAATGAGTTTTGCCTGCATCATAAACATATATACAGAATTTGCTTAAATTTCTATGCCTTCTGGGCTATTGCCATTCCTATAACTGCAATGAAGCCGGCGAAAATTGTGCCAATTTTCATATATTCTCTCAGGAAGAAATGGGAGGATATTATGGAAAAGATGGGGATGAGGTAGGTGAAGAAGGACAATTTGGAAACCTCCATTTTTTCCATTGCTTTGTACCATAGAATATATGCCATGAAGGTGGTGAATAAAGCAAGGAATGCTATGTATTTTATTCCCTCCACATCAACACTTATTCTCTCCATGAAAATCAGGGGGAAAAGTAAAAGTGTGCCTGCTATTGAAGAAATAGAAATCACATGCATTGGCTTATGTCCTTCATTTAACAAATCCTTTGCCACTATTCCCCCTATGGAATATGAAATGGCGGAGAGGAGGATAAGCATATTTCCATAAAAGTTTCCGCCTCCCTGGGGCCTGATCATGAAATAGACGCCTGTTATGGCAATTATAACCCCCAGGATTTTGTATGCATTTATTCTCTCCTTTAAAAATAAATGGGCAAGTATTACAGTATAGATGGGACCCGTGCTCTGTATGAAGCCGGTGAGATAGGCTGATGTGTAATTCAAGCCGAAGTTCTGGAGTAGAGTTGGTAATGTTACTCCAGTCAACCCGAGAAGAAAAATTTTTTTCATGTTCATTCCACGAATATTTTCTGGAGGAGAAAAAACCAAAGCAAGGAAAAAAAGGAGGCTTGCCAGTGAATATCTCAAAAACGCAAAGGTTATTGGGGAAATATGCTGCAATCCCATTTTTGTGATGGGAAATGACATCCCCCATATAATGGCGGATAGGATGGCGAATAATGCAATGCCAGATTTTTCCACAATCTGTATGCCATTTTGGATTAAAAATTATC
>CAZTWM010000123.1:0-4161 GCA_964617935.1 uncultured Thermoplasmatales archaeon
TTTCCTTTTATTATTGTGGGAAAAGTTGGAGTTGCAAACCTCCCCCTTCATTACGGGAAAGCACCTAAATGGCTTTATACGAGAATGGTCAAACTTGCAGATGCCATAGGAGGAATAATAGTTTATGAATATGGTGAGGAAAAATTTCTGCAATTGATATCCAATCCCCACTGGTTTCAGGCATTATCATGCGTCCTCGGCTATGACTGGCATTCATCCGGCACCACCACCGTCACCACCGCCGCCTTAAAGGAGGCAATGGAAAAGCATGGCATTGCTGTGGCAGGAGGAAAGGGGATGGCTAATAAAACTCTGGGTGAAATAGAAGAAAAGGCGAATAGGATGGGAGTGGATGCATCAAAAATAAAATATGCCAGCAGGATGGCAGCCAAGATAGACAGCGCAGCCCTTCAGGATGGTTATAACATATACCATCATACCATATTTTTTACCTCTGAAGGAAAATGGGCAGTTATTCAACAGGGAATGAATGCTGAGACAAAATATGCCAGGCGATATCACTGGATATGGAAAATAAAGGATTTCGTTGAGGAGCCACATACTGCCATAGTTGGAAAAAGAGGAGCTGCCATGGATATGACGGCAAAGGAGAGCGAGGAAGCAAGAAAGACGAGTATGGACATAGCCAGTGAGGGAGTGAGAAGGGTGGAGAGGGAATTTAAGGCACTTGTGCAATACCAGCAGACCATAGATGGAAGGGTGAGTATGCTTCACATGCCAAAAAGAATAAACTGGAATGCATTAAAGGAAGTTTATGAAATTCAGCCCAGAAACTATGAGGAATTTCTTTCTGTAAAAGGAATCGGTCCATCCACGGTGAGGGCCCTTGCCTACATATCTGAACTGATTTATGGAAAACCTCCTTCATGGAAAGACCCTGTAAAATATTCTTTTGCGGTGGGGGGAAAGGATGGAGTTCCTTATCCAGTAAACAGGAGGGCAATGGATGAAGCAGTTTCTGTGCTAAAAAACAGTCTTGAAGAAGCGAAAATAGGAAAGAAAGAAAAAATCACAGCACTTAAAAGGTTAAAACAATTTATACCCGATTGAAATGGCGAGAAGGGACAAAACGGTTGTGGAACTTCTTCTTCTTTTCTTCCTATTCATGGTTCTTTATATTTTTTCTCAGGAAATATCCAGTTTTTTCACTGGACTTGAAAATCAATTTTCTCCTCCTCCAGTCAAGGCACTTTTCTGGTTTCTTTCTTTACTGGCGAATATGTTCGGAAACCTGATTTTTTTAATAATATCATATATGGTGGTGGGGGGAATCATTTATATTGCTGGAGGAAGGAAGTGAATTCCATTTTTTGATGATGGAGACAAGCATGGGATTTTCCACTTTCTCTTCCATAAATTCCTCCACCTTTTCTTTCCCATAAATTTCCGAATATTGATGAGCCTGAAGAATCATCTCAAGTTTATCCAGTTGTCTCACCATTTCAGCCTCCCTGCTTCTTCCCTCCATGAATTCTTTCCATATTTCATAGTATCCCATTTCCTCCATTCCCTCCATCATCTTTTTCATTATATTTTCCTCCATTCTTACCTTTTCCTCCCTTTCCATTTCATGGGGCGTTATGTCGCCTGTAACCGACTCTGCAATGTCGTGGAGGAGAGCCATCTTTACCATTTTTTCAGTATCCATGCCCAAAAAATCGCCCACCATCATGGCAAGAAAGGCAAGCATGAATGTATGGTCTGCCACGCTCTCAGCATTTTCTATCCCTCGCCTCAACCATCCCTTCCTCTTTATGCTTTTTAATTTAATAGCCTTCCTCATCAAATCAATCAATTTTTCCATGATGAAAATGATGATGACATAAATAACTCATGCGGGGGGTGGGATTCGAACCCACGAAGGCCTTCGCCACAGGGTCCTAAGCCCTGCACCGTTGACCGCTTGGCTACCCCCGCTCCCTGCCAAGAATCAATTTTCTGGTTATTGGGGGGAATGAAAAATCCTTTATTATTCTTGCCTTATTCAGACTGTATGTCCTTACGACAGGCACTGTGGAAATCCATTCCTTCTCCTTCAATCTCTGCATTATTTCTGTTTTGCATGCCTTATAGGATTCATAATCCACGTGCATTGATATGGCGCTGAATTCAAATCTGCGGACTGCCAGGAAAACCACTTCATTGCATAACAATTCCTTCATTTCGTCATTTTCAAAATTTGGAGGTTTGTAGGGATTGAGGGGAACATGATAGAATGCCATTATTTTTAAATCCAGTTTCTCAAAATCAGGAATTACTATGGTTTTAATGAAACCCTTCTCCATGAATTTCTTCTTCATTCTCCCTATGGTATGGCGTGTTATCCCCAGCATTTCAGCCATCTCTTTGGAAGGCATTTCAGGGTTCTCAACGATACTGCACATGACATCCATTTCCCTTCTTGAAAGGGTGGCATTTCTCACAGGAAAAAACTGCTCATTTTCAATTTCGTCGTCATTTATCTGGAATATTTTGGTCAGGAGGGGGGCAAAATTGAAGAAGCGATAAATCTTGCTTATGGAAAAGGGAAATATAATTTCCTTTGGATATTCCTTTTCAAGAAGCCCGAGTTTGCCAAAGGTCATGGTTCTTATGTCATTCAGACTCCCTATGGATGTGTAATCTTTTGCGAAACTGAGAGAAAAACCCTTATCATCCTCTCCAATGGAAAAGAATATTTCCTCCGCCGCCTCTATCTTCTTCTCTGTAATGGATATCCTTTTCTTGAGAGGTATTACTGGATTGAAATTTGTATGAATCACAGCCATGAGTTCGGCACCGAAATTCTGGAGCATGGGAACGGCATAAACCCTGTAATAACCTTCTTCCTTCAATCTTTTTCTTATGGCAGCCACCGTCGACTGTTTCATTCCAAATCTCTCTGCTAACTGGCGGTCGTTGTCATTTGGAAATTTTACTATGCCATACAATACCTTTTTTTCATAATTTGTCAAATCCACATATATAAATGGAAATCAAAATAAAAATCTTTTTGAAAATTTATTATTCTCTTGTATCAAAATGAAGGGTTAAAATTAAGTGGATATGTCCTTTTATTTTCATGGATTTATATGAAAAGATGTATGAACTGGTGAAACAGATTCCCCGCGGCAGGGTTTCCACATATGGTTGTGTCGCCAGGGCTCTCGGCGATATTATGGCGGCAAGGGCTGTGGGGGTGATGCTGAATCAGAATCCATATAAAGAAGTGCCATGCTATCGCGTTGTATATAGTGATGGAGGTATAGGGGGCTATGCCACAGGCGTGGAGAAGAAGGTTGCTTTACTCAAAAGAGATGGAATAGAAATAAGGAACGGAAAGATAGATCTGAAAAAATATTTATTTGATGATTTCAAAACGGATTACCCATTGAAGAAGTTAAGAAAGGAGCAGGAAAGGATGAGGGAAAGGGTAATAGAAGAAGATGTTTTCGATTTTTCAACCATTGCAGGAATGGATGTTTCCTATTCAAAAAGATATGCCTATGGTGCCTATGTTGAATTCGATGGTGAAGGCAACCTTCTGAAAGAAAAAGTGGTTAAAAGAAAAATAGATTTTCCCTATATACCCACCTATCTGGCATATCGTGAGTTACCTGTACTTAATGAACTCATAAAAAAAGAGAAGCCAAGCATTGTAATGGTGGACGGAAATGGTATCATGCATCCCCGTTTTTTTGGGCTGGCTTGCCATTTTGGTGTTGTGAATGATGTTCCAGTCATAGGAATAGCCAAAAAGAAATTGTGCGGGGAAGAAAGAGACAATGACATAATTCTGGATGGAAAGATGGTGGGGAAACGCATGGGAAAAATATACATCTCGCCAGGACATAGAATAAGTGTTGAATCCGCCTTCACCATAACTAAAAAATTCATGAAATATGGTATACCCGAGCCGGTGAGGAAGGCACATATACTGGCGAATGAAATGAGGAGAAAGGATGAAAAATAAAGGATGGATGATGGAAATATAAATATGACAAATTCGAGGAAAGAGAGGCTGGAAAGGTAAAGCAGAATTCATGGAACAACAGGAACAATAAAATCAAACAGGAAAAAAATTTCATGCTCAATGGAATGCCCATAACAGTAGATGACCCGATTATTTTCTAAAGTCTTTTTTCATATATTTTTGGTGGG
>CAZTWM010000124.1:0-4148 GCA_964617935.1 uncultured Thermoplasmatales archaeon
ACAATCATTTAGAAGCAAGCATGGAAAATGAACCATATGAATGGGAATACAATGGGATTGGAATACATAAAATTAAAGTTGTGGCGATAGATGGAAAAGAAAACATGGGCGGAAATGAAATAAATATATTCAGCCTATGATAATTTTATTTCATTGGCTATGACTTATTTTCAGAGTTTCCTCAATTTTCTTTACATGGCAAAATTTTGGAAATTCATATTACATAAAATTTAATACCTCCTTCAATTTTATCCCCATGGTATTTATTCCCACGAAGGTTTTTCTTACGAAAGGGGTGGGCAGGCATAAGGATAGATTGCAATCCTTTGAACTTGCCTTAAGAAATGCGGGCATACAGCACTGCAATTTAGTGAGTGTATCAAGCATTATACCACCAAACTGCAAAATTATATCTGCCGAGGAGGGCAAAAAAATGCTCAAGCCAGGACAGATAACATTTGTTGTCATGAGTCAGAATTCCACCAATGAGGCAAACCGTCTCATAGCAGCTTCCATAGGAATTGCCCTCCCCAAGGACAGGAGTTTCTACGGCTACCTTTCAGAATACCACAGTTATGGTGAATCGGCAAAGAAGGCGGGTGATTATGCAGAAGATTTGGCGGCGACGATGCTTGCAACAACGCTTGGCATAGAATTTGATGCGGATAAGGCATGGGATGAGAAAAAGCAGGTTTTTCGCATGAGTGGAAAAATTGTGAAAACAAGCAGTGTCACCCAGACAGCCAAGGGGAATCAGGGAGTGTGGACAACTGTTGTGGCAGCTGCGGTATTCATAGTTGATTAAAATGGAGAGAATATATCCCCACTCCAGCCCCTATGGCATGGCTTACAATTCAGCTCGATTGAGTGAGGCATGCGAGATATACAAAAAGATGATTGAGGAAGATGCCACCATATGCCTCACCATGGCTGGTGCCCTCACACCGGCTGGCATGGGGGGAGACATAATAGAGATGATTGAGAGGGGGCTCATAGATTTTATTATAACCACTGGGGCGAACATGTATCATGATATTCATTTTGCCCTTGATTTGCCCCTCTACCGTGGACATTTTGTTGTGGATGATGTTGAACTGGCTAAGGATAATATCGTGAGGATATATGATGTCTTCGTTCCCATGAATACACTTCTTGAGACAGATAAATATATACAGGAAAATATGGATATGAATGGTGTTTTCTCAACGGCAGAGATGCATTATCATCTCGGAAAAAAATTGCTTGAGAATGCCCCAAAGCCAGAGTATTCAATACTTGCCACCGCCGCCAGATATGATGTACCCATCTATTCTCCATCACCGGGTGATTCTTCCATAGGAATGAATATTGCCTATCTCAGGGCTAAGGAAATGAAAATAATGACAGATGTGGAAAAGGATGTTCTTGAGACGGCTGCAATAATCTACGGAAGCAAAAAGAGCGGGGCTCTAATCCTTGGAGGAGGGGCGCCAAAAAATTTCTTCATGCAGACGCAACCAATGCTCAGCCAGATTCTTGGCATGCCAGAAAAGGGACATGATTATTTCATTCAGATTACCGCCGATGCCCCACACTGGGGCGGGCTTTCAGGAGCTACAGCAAGCGAGGCGATTTCATGGAAAAAGATGGATGCAGAATCAAAAACGCATGTTACAATTTATGGGGATACCACCATCATTGCCCCACTTATATTTGATAAATTGAAAGGTTACAAAAGAGAGCATAAAAGGTTGTACATGAAAAGGGAGGAAATGCTGAAGGAATTGCTCAAAAAAGTCAGGTGAAAGGAAAATTTTATTAGATATGTGGCAATGATGTAACAATGAGGATGACAATTATTGTTGCAATAATGCTCGTTTTTGGAGGAAATTTGATGGAATCTGCAAAAAATGATGACTGGCTTCTTCATGCCCGCATCTCCACCCCATATGGCTACAATCTTTCATGGGAGGAGGGACTGGCAAGAGCCATCTCCAATGGAGCAAATGTGATTCTTGACTGGGCAGATTTCAGCGACACATATCAGGGTCGCATCCTTCATTTCAATGAAAGCCTGCAGGAATTCAGGGAGCGTGCAGAGTATGTGCATTCCCATTATCCAAACGTAAAATACATGGTATATTTTGGTCCTCTTGAAATGGGTACACCGAACAGCGATATGAATAAAGACGGCAAAGATGATGACGGAAAAAATAGCGCCTACACAGACCATCCTGAATGGCTCCAGATGGGGATAGATGGAAGAAAGGCAGTTTTTTACGGTTCAATGCCTGGAATGCCCTTCTGGGTTGGAGAAACAGATGAGGACACATGGCTCAGCCCGAGCAACAGAGAATATCGCAGCATTATAATGAATGAGGCAAGGAAAATTGCAGAGGCAGGAGCAGATGCTATCTGGTTTGATGTTCCCCATCTCTGCTTCGATTTCGGCGACAACTGGCAGAATCAATGGAGTACAGTTGATGAAGCAAGCAGAAATGACTTTTACAATGACACTGGCTTAATGCTGCCTGCGCCTGCCCTGCAGCCAGACTGGAATGATGAAACCTGGCTTAAATTTGTTGAATGGCGTTATAAGCAAATTCTTGATTTTGTGGATGATTTCAATAGGGCAATGAAGGAAGGAAATCCTGATTGCAAACTTATTATTGAAACATCCTCAGATGGAAAAGTTCATACAACACAGGTAGCGAGTGATATTACAAGAATGCCTTATGTTTGTGATGCCATAGGGCATGAATATGGCGGACCATTTTATGAAATTCAGTATTACACATGGCTTGAAATGCTCGCCACATTGAAACAGTGGTATGACTTCGACAGGGCGGCGGGAAAGGATACTTCATGGCTTCTTTCCTATGTTCAGCATGGAAATGTTGCTCTTGCAAACTTTCATGCCGCATTGGTTTCAACAATGGGCTTCAATTATTATACATCGGGCAACATAGGAATGGCAGGTATAGTTGATGAGCAATTTATGCATGATTTTTTTGAGTGGATTGGAAGCCATGATGAATACTTTTATGGATGGGGCAGCGATGCAAATGTTGCTGTTGTGTTTTCACGCCATACTCTCGATTACCTGGATAGAGGGAGTTGGGAGGGATATGCCTACCATGACGAATTTTTTGGCGTGCTTATGATGCTGATAGAATCCAACATACCTTTTGAAGTGATAAATGAGAATGATTTGAAAAATCTCTCCAGATACCACCTTGTTATCCTGCCCGACTTTGCATGCATGAATGAGAGTCAGGCAGAAAGGATAAGGGAATATGTTGCTGACGGAGGAAAAATAATTTCAATAAACGAAACCTCTCTATACACACAGTATGGGAAAAGACGTGCTAATTTTTTATTGAGAGATGTATTTGGCGTGGATTCCGCCTCTGCAGAAGAGGGTGTGATATATGAAAATGCATATGGTAGGGGAAAGTCCATCTTTATAATAACACCGCTTGGCAGATATTTCCTGTGGGCTGCCCAACCGTGGAGCAATTATAGTTATAAAAATGAGGCGGAAAGTGTGAGAGAAACTTTTCTCCAGATGATTGAAAAAGGGAATTACAGTGCTCCATATGAAGTGGATGGAAATGCGGTGGCAATGGCATATGAAAAAGGAAATGAGAAAATGCTTCGTATCCTGAATTTTAATGGTATAAAGCATGGAAATGCCATACCCGAATCCCAGCATATAGAGATAAGGATAAAAGGAAATGTCAGCAATGCAAGATTGCTCAATTTCATGGATGGATGGAAAGATGTGGAAGTGAGAAAAGACGGCGATTACAGCATAATTTCCTTCACGCTCCACACTCAGGCAAATCTCGTATACGAAATAAATGGAAGCAGTTTGTATGTCTCCATAGAAAAGCCGGCAAAGGGAAAAATATACTTTATGGATAGGGACATACTGTCAATTTCATCTGATAAGGCAATTGTAATTGGAGGGATAACCATAGAAGTGGAAACAAACGGGAAAAGAGTGGAATTTTACATCGACAATGAATTGAAATATGAAGATGATGAGCAGCCATATTCATGGACATGGGATGAGTTTTCTTTTG
The DNA here is from genome assembly GCA_964617935.1 of uncultured Thermoplasmatales archaeon. Classification (GTDB taxonomy): domain Archaea; phylum Thermoplasmatota; class E2; order UBA202; family JdFR-43; genus JAGGZK01. The sequence goes on from CAZTWM010000124.1 coordinate 4,068, forward strand.
GAAGGCATGAAATAAAAGTGGTTGCCTATGGCGGGGAAGAAAAGGCAGAGGATGCAATGAGTGTAATGAAAATACTTTAGC
>CAZTWM010000125.1:0-4047 GCA_964617935.1 uncultured Thermoplasmatales archaeon
AGAATTAAAGGAAACGGATGAGATAAATGAGGGAGATGAGATTGAAGTGGATATGGAGGAAGGGATAATAAGGAATGTAACGCAGGGGAAAGAATATAAGATAAAGCCATATCCAGAGATAATAAAGAAAATAATAGATGCGGGTGGATTAATAAAATACCTTAAGGAGGGAAAAAATGTATAAAATAGCAATACTGCCGGGAGATGGTGTGGGAAGGGAAGTCATAGAGGCGGCGATGATTGTGCTTGAGAAGGTGGGCTTGGACGCAGAATACATATACGGCGACATAGGATGGGAATTCTGGAGAAAGGAAGGAAATCCATTGCCGGAGAGGACAATAGAATTGCTCAAGGAAACGGATTGTGCATTGATGGGTGCCATAACATCAAAGCCAAAAAAGGAGGCGGAAAAGGAATTGATTCCAGAACTGCAGGGGAAGGGTTTGCAGTATTACAGCCCCATTGTGGCGTTGCGCCAGTTGTTCAACCTTTATGCAAACATAAGACCCGTTAGGGCATATGAGGGAAATCCCCTGAATTTTAAAGAAAACATCAACCTTGTCATTTTCAGGGAGAATACGGAGGGGCTTTACACGGGCGTAGAATATCGTCCTGTTCCTGAAGAACTGGAGAACATTCTGGCAAAGCATGAGAAATATAAGAAATTCGTGGGAAAGGAAAAGGCAATTTCGTTGCGGGTGATATCAAGGAAGGGAGCGGAGAGGATAATAAGGAAGGCATTTGAGTATGCAAGGGAGAATAATCTGAAGAGGGTTACGGTGGCTGAGAAGCCGAATGTTCTCAGAGAGACGAGTGGGCTTTTTGTGGAGGTGGCAAGAGAAATCCATGAGGAATATGAAGACATAGAGATGGATGAGGCAAACATAGACGCCATGGCAATGTGGCTCATAAAGAATCCTGAAAAATATGATGTTATAGTCACATCAAACCTCTTTGGCGACATTCTTTCCGATCTGGCGAATCAACTTGTTGGTGGACTGGGCTTCGCCGCCGCCGGAAATGTAGGCGATGACTATGCATTGTTTGAGCCCGTTCACGGCTCTGCACCCAAATATGCGGGCATGTATAAGGTGAATCCCATAGCGACGATAAGGGCAGCTGGCATGATGCTACTCTATCTTGGCGAGAGGGAGAAGGCGGAGATGGTGGAGAAAGCCATAGAAGAAGTGGTGAGGGAAGGGAAGGTAAGAACATACGACATGGGTGGCGACGCCACCACCTTAAAAATGGCGGAGGCGATAGCCAGCAAGATATCTTAGAGTTCTATAATTTCTGCCTCCATTTTATTCATATCAATGATGGCTATGGTTGCCTTTCCTGTTAAATACCCGCAGCACTCTCCTGGATTAACCACAAGGCAGTCCTCCTTCCTGACATCTATTTCATGGGTATGCCCATATATGACAATATCATATTTCAGGGAGAGGGCATCCACAATTTCTGGATGATGTGTCAAGGCAACACTTTTTCCATTTATTTTCCCTATGTAGGGATCATTGTGAAAGGAACCAATGCCTGCAAATCTTTCCTTCAGATACAGTTTATCCCCATCGTTGTTTCCATAAATCATTATCATTTTCCCCTTGAGATTTGAAAATACATCTGCAGTGAAGGGAGAAACAATGTCTCCCGCATGGAATATCAATGAAGCGTTGTATTCATTAAAAACTTCCACCGCCCTCTTTATGGTGTCAATTCTGTCGTGGCTGTCGGATATAACACCGATTATGTTATTGTTCTTCTCCTTACTCATAAAAAATTCCTGCTGTATCATAATATTAAGCAACACTTTTTATAAATTTTTTATACTTGAATGACTATAACATTGTGTTTGGAAAATATGATTTAAGCATGAATTTGCAGACAGAAGAGTTTGAGATAGAGGTAACAGGAAGGGGGAAAAGGAGGACATACAGGAGAAAGGCAAACAATGAAGAGGTGGAGAAAATAATATATGCTGACGAGGGCAACATTGTTATATGTCCTGTTGAGCCGGTGAACATGCCAAAACTGGGAGTGGCTGAGCATTTAATGGTGGAGTTGAAAAAGTCGGTGATTTTTGAACCGGATATAAAAAACACCTTTTATGTTAAATTTCCTCTGGAAATAGGTGTCTTTACCGTTGACAAAAAAGATGTGGAGAGGATAGACATATTCACCACCGTAAAGGCAAAGTATGCTTTATACGGTCCTCCAGAGAGCGGTATAATATGCAGGTGGTGGAGAAGCGATGTTTATGCTGATGAGCCAGAGGTGAATCCTCTTAAAGAAGGTATTTTAAGGGTGGATGTGGAAAATAAATATTATGAATGGGTAGAACTTAAAAAAGTTGTTTTCAGGGCATTTGACATGAAAATCTTCTATAATGAACATGCATACATGCATGGCATTTTAACACTGCTACAGAAGACAACTGGAGAGACTTCGTTCAACACAAGAAAGCCAAAGAATATGCATGGCTCCATAGACATATATGCTGCCAAGGGAATCAAAAAGTTTGATAAAAAGTATTTCATGGAGTGGGGATTCCAATGAATATAATTGCCACCATTAAGGAGACACTGGACTACAAAATCGCGGGCATAAAGGTAATTGAGATGATAGAGTTTGCCGTGATATTATTCATCGCAGTTATAATAGCAAGGATAGCCAGAATGGCTGTAAGGCGGCGCTTTAAAGAAAAAGTTACTCCCACAACCCTTAACAACATGGAAAAGGTGGTGTATTATGGCATAATTCTCATAGGTTTCTTTATTGCACTTCCCAAAGGAGTTTCTTTGAGTGGATTGCTGGTGGCTGGAGGAATTGCTGGTATAGTCATAGGTTTTGCAAGCCAGACAGTGGTGAGCAATCTAATAAGCGGACTGTTCCTCATGGTGGAGAGACCTGTGGAGATAGGGGACAGCATAGCAGTGGGAGATGTAAGTGGTGTGGTGAAGGACATAAGAGTGCTCTCCACAACCATAAGAACATGGGATGGGATATATGTAAGGATACCAAATGAGAAGGTTTTCAGTTCCAATATTTATAATTACGTTGCCCATGGAGCAAGAAGGTTTGAGTATAAGATAGGTATAAGTTATTCAGATGATGCGAGCAAAGCCGTAGAACTGATAAAGGGCATACTGGCAGGGCATCCTCTCGTTTTAAAATATCCAGAGCCCCAGGTTTTCGTCAGTGAACTGGGAGAAAGCAGTGTAAACATAGTCATAAGGATGTGGGCACCTTCAAGCCACTGGTATTCTGTTAAGACAGAACTTCTATGGAAAATAAAAGTTTTACTGGAGGAGAACGGAATAGAAATACCCTTCCCCCAGCACGTCGTATGGATGGCGGGGGAAAAAAAGGAGGGGAGGGGGAAGGGAAAAAAGAAAAAGTGAGACACAAACCGCATGTGCCCACACAAGGGCGCTTTATTTACATGCGGTTTCATCACCTTGATAATAATCTTTAAGGAGATATATAAATGGAGGAGGGGGTTAGAAGAGTTTATAAAGTTTTTGGTAGGAGATTTTTCATGTAGAGTACGGAAATTATTTCGCTTTGCTGTTTCACCAGACAACATGGTGAAACTGACGAATGCGAAGATAAAATGGATAGTGAGGCATGTGGAAAATGGTAATATTACAACAAGGCAGGCAGCAGATATTTACAATATCTCAATAAGGAGGGTGCAGCAATTGGTGAAGGAATATAGAGAAAAGGGAAGAATACCAAAATTGAATAAAAACAGAAGACCCAAGACTTATTTAACAGAAGAACAGAAAAGAATAATTGATGAAGTATGGAATGAGATGAGAGTAGGGGCAAGATTGCTGTATTATGAGATAAGGAGAAGAGGATACAAAATTCCTCACAACAAAATACATTCATATCTTAAGGAGACAGGAAGAACAGTTCCAAACCCAAAGAAGCAGAGGAAAAGGAAAAGATGCAGATATGAAAGGAAGCATTCTTGCAGTTTGATACATGGAGATTGGCATAGAAGAAGTATGGATGATCCATATGCTATTGTATGGTTGGATG
>CAZTWM010000126.1:0-4029 GCA_964617935.1 uncultured Thermoplasmatales archaeon
ATCTGTTGTTTCCATTGGAATCCCAGCTGCAGAAACTCATGTTTGCATCATAGATGTCGGCATAGTAATAATCGGAATGCATTCTGTTACTTCCCCAAAAACTGTAAACTATTCTGGAAGGAACATGCCATATATCGCCAGCAAGAAGCACATATTTTATTCCCCAGTTTTCTATGGCATTTTTAAGAAAATACTTTATCTTTTCAGCATCATCTCTTCCTGTTGCGTTAAAATATTTTCCATTATAAATTTCATCAAGCGTTACAATTTTTGTTTTAACTCCATGCCTTTCTTTATGTTCCATCAATGGCTGGAGGGCATCCTTAAATTCTGATGGGGAAATAATGATTAGATCATAAATGCTTTCATTTATAAGGGGGGAAGGGTGGATTTCATAACCTATCTTTACTGAAATGGAATCCACATATTCTATTTCATTTTTCTCATAAACAACTCTTACAGGATAGAGATGAAGTGGAAGAAAGATAACATGTTTTCCATCATTCAGCCCCGCCCCCAGCCTGTAACTGAACCATCCATCGGGATATTCTGCCACCTCATTCCCCATTTTTATTTCTTTTCCTGTTTCCATTGAGACGGGCAGGGATGCAACAAAAGGTTTTTTATCCATTTTCATTGTTTTTATTTCTCCAGTAAAACATTCTATTTTTGTTATTCTGGTTCCAGCAGGAAATGTGAGGATAATATTATATTCAGGAAGAACTGGCTTTCCTCCCTCCTCCAGCATGGAATTGCATTCGGCAACTTCTATTGCTGCCTTTTCACCATCCATTATTCTGGGAGGGGAGAAATGCACTGTTATATTCTTCCAATGTTCCATAAAATGATGGGGTTGCAGTAAGTTCTCATTCCCTCTTTCAAGGATATTTCCAGTGTAGCCTCCACCGGAGAGAAGCAGGACAACGATTCCCACCGCGAAAACTGCTGACCATTTCATATAATGGTTATTCAATTTCTCACTTAAATTTATTGGTGGTGTGGGGAATGCTTTCTTCATATATTATATATGGTGCTCTTTTCATTCCCGCTCTTTCATATGCTTTTATCGCCCCTTCATTTTTTTCATGAACATAAAGACGTATTAACGCCACATTCTTTTCCATCGCCATTTCAAATATTTTCTCAATCATCTTCTTCATCACTCCTCTTTTCCTCCATTCTTTCTTAACATATATGCTCTGCAGCCACCATATCTGCTTGGCCCTCCAGTCACTCCATTCATATGTTATCATCAGTTGTCCCGCTATTCTGCCATTTTCTTCAGCCACAATATAAAAACCAAGATTTTTATTTTCAATAATTCTTTTAACGCCCTCCAGGGTTTCATCATAAGAGATTTTCATACCTTCCGATTCTTCAGCCAGCATTATGTTATTGTTTGCTATGGTGGATGCATCCTCCATGGTGGCAAACCTTATTATCATATCAAATAAAGGAAACATTTTAAAAATAGTTTTTCAATAGATTTGCATGAAATGGGTTGCAGCAGTCATCACATTTTTACTCATTCTCCCCCATTCTGGCGGGAGGGATAACTTTCATTATTATTCATATTCCGAAATGGAAAAATTTCTGGAAGATTTGAAGGAGAAATATGGGGAGATAATGGACTTTTATCCCATAGGCATAACATATGGAGGGAGAAGCATATGGGTGGTTAAAATATCCGATAATGTTTCCATTGATGAAAATGAAGCAGAGGTGCTGTTCCTTGCTGCCCATCATGGCAATGAAAAGCCAGGGTATCAATTTCTCCTCACCTTCATTGAGTCTCTCTGCCACAATTATAGCAGAAACGATAGCATTACCTATCTTATAAATAATGCAGAAATCTTTATTATCCCCATGGTCAATCCTGATGGTGTGGAGAACAATACAAGAAAAAACATGGAACCAAATAATTGCATGGGTGAAAATATGTTTCCCGTAATGAGGGGTGTAAATTTAAACAGAAATTATGATGCTGGCTGGAATGAATGGAAGCCATGGTATTTTATCTCCACCACCTCCACGCCCTATGGTGACCTGCTCCTTCAATTCATGGGATACCCGCCAGAATACAGGGGCAAAAAGCCCTTCAGTGAGAATGAGAGCAGGGCGGTAAAGAATTTCGTTGAAAAAAGAGATTTTATAATTGCTGTGGATTATCATACAGGAGCAGGAAAAACCATATTTTATCCCTTTGGTTACACGGATGAAGAGCCACCCGACATTACCACATTTTTGTCTCTCGCAGAAAATATATCAGCCATAAACCATTATTCCTTCCAGGAGGCAGGAAAAGCAGCCGTAGGCATGGCAATGGACTGGATGTATAAAAGCCAAGGCATCTATGCGTTAATAATTGAGGTGAGTGGAGAAATAGCACCAGAGGATGAGAAAAAAATGAAGGAGATTGTTGAGGAGAATACGCCCGTGAATATATACCTCATAAAAAGGGCTATAGAAATGGGAAAATATGGGGGTGAATAAATGGAGATTGTGGAAATCCTGCAGGCATCTCTTGTTCCCATGGTAATTGTTTCAGCCGCCGCCCTGCTTTCGCTGAGTTTGCAGCAGAGATATGGACGGGTTATAGATAGAATAAGGATATTTCATGAGAAACTGATGATGGGAAGGGAATGGAGAGAAGTCATTGAGGGACAGATGGATATTTTGATAAGGAGGGGAAGATTATTAAGAAATTCCATGTTTTTTCTCATGATGTGTATTCTCTTTGCCCTTCTTTCCATATTCTTCCTTTCAGCAGATATTGTTTATAAACTGGAGGGAACGCTGGCAGAAGAGACTGTTATATTCTTTCATCTTGCTTCCATTTTCCTTCTCTGCATTTCCATACTATTTGCCATTGTGGAAATGTTCATATCCTACAAAGCCATTCTTGAAGAGAATGAGAGAATTAGAAAGATTTGAAATTGAGGGAATAGCGGGAATAATACATCATGCAGGAGATGAACATTTCATAATATGTTCCCATGGTTTATATTCCAACAAAGAGAGTGAGAAATATCTGGAGATTGCTGAGGCGGCGATGGAAAGGGGCATATCATGTGTGAGATTTGATTTCAGGGGTTGTGGAGAGAGTAAAGGAGATTTTTCATCATCGGTGGAAAGCAGGAAAAGAGATCTGGAAAAAGTCATTAATTTTCTTTTCAAAAAATTTGGAAATGTGAAATATGCGCTCCTGGGCTCATCCCTTGGAGGAATGGTTTCCATAAGGTATGCCTCTTTTGGCAATCCCTCCTCCATAATAACCCTCGCAGCTCCCTATGAGGTGGAAATTGAAGGGAGGAAGGAAAGCGTGGCGGAGGATGTGAAAAAATGTTCTCATATTCTGGTAATGCACGGGCAGAAAGATGAATTACTCCCCATAGATCATGCCATAAAAATATATGAAAATGCCATGGAACCAAAAAAGATAATCATATTTCCAACAAATCACTCTTTTTCAGACAGGGAGAGCAGAGGGATGGCGACAGAGGCGGCGATGGAATGGGCGGAGAAATATTTTGATTGAATCAATATTTTGCCACAATGTAAAAATGGAAAGCATCATCTCCCCACTCCAGGGGATGAAAATATTGGCTGATTAAATTGAGAACTTCCTGAAGGGAAAAATATTCTTCGTACACACCTGTCTCCATCCCCTTTTTCCAGTCCACAATCATTATCTTTCCTTCCTTCCTCAAAGATTTTTTTGCCTCCTCAAAAAATTTTTTTATATTGGCGATGTGATGCAAACTCATGACGGAATATATGAAATCAAATTTTCTTTTAAGGGATGAAATTTCCTCTCCTTTGACATTAAAAACTCTTTTTCCATGGGCATATGGGTCTGCACATATGATATCCAGATGAAATTTTTTGGAGAGGATATTCATTAATTTTTCATCTCCGCATCCAATTTCAAGTCCTTTCTCTCCTTCCTTTATGTATTTTTCCATAATTTTGAGCATGAGATTATGGCCCACTCTTTCCATTTCCCGGAGGTTCATTGTTATATATTCT
>CAZTWM010000127.1:0-4012 GCA_964617935.1 uncultured Thermoplasmatales archaeon
GATAAATATGGCATAGAATAAAAGCTTTGGGATTTTTGAAGAAAGGGCAGGTGGCAAGCAATTTGTCTTTCCACCATTCATCTCTTTATTCGAATTTCCAGATTTTTAACAACCAAAAGGAAAGATTTATAAGAAAGGCGGGATTTGTTATTTTTAATGGAGAAAAAAATATGGATGGCAATTCTATTTACCCTTGCCATACTCTTGGTCGCCATAAATGAATCTGTTTCAGAAAATGTGGATGGGGATACATATCATAATATATCCATCATGACATATGGCTCTGCCCATGATTTTAAGGTGGTTGGTTTCCACAGAAATTGCTGGGGAAAGGGAAATGATAGTTATGTACTCCTCGTTTACTATGGCCCTTCCTTGCTACCAAAAAAATGTAAAATATGGAATGAAAGCATGGAAAAATATATAGATGCAACTGGAATGGAAATTCATAATTTCTCGGGATGGATGATATATCTCAGAGGCTTTCTATTTCAGCCCTATATTGTATTTATATATGGAAAATGCGATGAACTCACAACATTCCATGTGAGATGAGGAATCATGAATCTAAAAACACATGTTCTGCATCCTGATTCAGTAAGTTGCAAAATCATTCAGCATTTCTCTGAAATGCATGGGTTTTGCCATAAAAGATTTAAATGAAAATGGATATTACAGAGCGTGGGAGCATGGTGTAGCCAGGGATCATAGCGGGCTCCAGTTATGGGGATGATTAGAAGAGGGTCATCCGAATTATGAAGAATAACTGGAGCGATGACCCGTAGAAGAGACCCGCTGACCTGGGTTCAAATCCCAGTGCTCCCACTCCTCTCCATAAAGTGATGAAAATGGCTGAAAAAAAATTCAAGATAGGATGGAAGATGGGGCTTTCGCTCCTTTTCATATTAATAGGTGTGGTTTTTTACCTTGCCTGGGGAATGATTTATAGTGTATGGGTGGATGTAGGAATATATGCCATCACTTCATTTTTCCTTGCCATCGGAATAATTGGATTTTTCCTAGCAAGAATGGAATAGCGGCAGATACATCATTTCCCATAACTTTATATAGTATGCCGTCCTTGTAGGTCAGGTAATAAAATGGAAGGAGTAGTAAAAAAATGGATGACCTCTTATGGGTTCATCGAAGTAGAAGGAATGGAAAAGGATGTTTTTGCACATGAGTCGGATGTTAAATCCAACAAAAGTTTGAGAGTTGGGCAGAAAGTAAAGTTTGACATAAAGGAAGAGGACAGAGGACCAAAAGCAATAAATATCGAAATAATAGAATAAATATAGGGCAGTATTCTGCCCCATTTTCCCTTATAATTCTTTTATATTTTTGTTTATATAGAATTTTGTTCCCAATCTTTATATATTGGCTGCTACTTATGTAACAAAGTTTAAAAACTTTATTTGGGGCGAGAATGAGAAGAGAAAAAATTGCTGTTAAGGAGATTGTTAGATGTCCTGAATGTGGTTCAACCCATCTTGTGCAGGATTATGGAAGGGGCGAACTGGTTTGTGAGGAATGCGGGCTTGTGATAGAGGATGCCTATATTGACCAAGGTCCAGAATGGCGTGCTTTTGATGCAGAGCAGAGGGATAAGAGAGCAAGGACAGGAGCACCCATGGATTATTCCCTGCCAGATAAAGGACTCAATACCGTTATAGGATGGCAGAATAAGGACAGTCATGGTAAGTCAATACCTGCAAGAAATAGAGCACAACTTTACAGGCTGAGAAAATGGCAACGGAGAATGAGATTTGGGGAAAATTCCAGAAGAAATCTTTCCTCCGGCATACTTGAGATAGACAGAATCTCCTCCCTCATGACCCTCTCAAGAAATGTGAGGGAAGCGGCGGCGATGGTTTACAGAAGGGCTGTGGAAAAGAACCTCATAAGGGGAAGGAGTGTTGAAGGGGTGGTGGCAGCCGCCCTCTATGCGGCATGCAGGCAGTGTGGAATGCCCTATACCCTGGATGAGGTGGCTGCAGTGGCAGATATGGAAAGGAAGGAAATAGGAAAAACATATCGCTTTCTTACAAGAGAGCTGTCCCTCAAATTGATGCCCACATCTCCAGAAGATTATGTGGGGCGTTTTTGCGAGATGCTTAAACTGGGGGAGGACACGCAGACAAAGGCGCTGGAAATAATAAGGCAGGCTGAGGAGAAGGAACTAACATCTGGCAGGGGACCCACTGGAATTGCTGCCGCAGCAATCTATATTGCAGCCACTTTATGCAGTGAGAGGAGGACACAGAGGGAGGTTGCAGATATAGCAAGTGTTACAGAGGTAACAATAAGAAATAGATATAAGGAACTGGCGGAAAAATTGAATCTGGAAATAATATCCTGATTTTAAGCAGTTAATGGGCTCGGGGAGATTCGAACTCCCGACCTTCGCCTCGTGAAGGCGACGTCATAACCCCTAGACCACGAGCCCGTTTTATTCACAACACTAACTGTAAGCAACTCATATATTTTTTTCTTACGATTTTTGATTGTTGGTTACGTAACCTGTTGAGACACTATTCACACTTTGAAATAATATGTACGAAAAAAGAAATTATATATCATCATTTGAGACATGAAATAAGAAAAATAGTAAAAGATATGGTGTGCTGAGGATATTTTTATTATCTATGCGATACCAGATAGTTTTATATTTCCTAACATATATGTTTAGATGGTGCAGGAAAAATGAAAATTATTCATAACCTGTTATCCATTGTCATTGTTATCTTGTTGTATGGAACTGGAATAGCATACGATGATATTTCACAGATAGAAAATGTTTCACCTACCGCCACAGTTAACCCAGCAATATGCAGTTACAATAATGGTTCATTTCACGGTATTACCTCAGGAAAAAATGCAAACTGGTATGTAATAAAGTTTTCATCTTCTTCCCCAATTAATATTAGCGAGATGTACATTCAACATACCTATCGGTGCAGTGATGTTAGAATAGAATGGGATGGATATATTCTTACTAATCTCACATATTCAGAAGATGGAGGAACAATACTTGAAGTCCTCAATAAAAGTGAGTGCTTTTTTCATATCAGGATTGGTTCGTTTGAGTATACCTCCGACCATCTCAGCCGATATACCCGCCAGAATTTTACCAGCAGTAAAATGTGGAGACACAATTTTTCTCTTTCTCCTGGCATCTGGTATCTTATATGCTTCGCTGGTGAAACAACTGAATGCACACAGGAGGTGTATCTCAACACCACTAACAGGGATGTGAGATTTCTTGCAACGTCTGAAGGTGAAGGAACACATATATTGTTACCTGAAGATTTTCTGGGAAACTTGAACATAAAATGGGGCTATAACCTAACAGGTGTACTCAATGGGAAAAAGACAATCAAAGTGAATAATACATTACTGGGCATTCATTATTCAATGTTTAAATGGCCATGCTGTGGATTTGAAAGATTTCAGTGCATTGACCCTGATGGAAACACAGAAACATTTACCATACTTTCCCTATCCAATCATAAAATGGTTTTCAGTGATTTTTCTCACAGGTTAATTATGGGAAAAGAGGGAATCTGGAATTTTAAATTGAACCTGCTGATGCTTCCCGGCAGATCACCAGATGGAAGTATTTTTTCCCCTGGATTTGGAATGGGATTAATTTATGCTGATGTGATTTTACCATAATATTATCACTTCATTTTGTTTAATAAGATATTGCAATAAAATTCTCCATCAGAGTTTTCCAGAATTATCTGTTAAAAAGTCATAGAAATGTTTATCATATGGAGTAGCGTACATTTATGTCTCAGCTGTTCTATGCTTTATTTTATTTCAAAAAAGGTGTAAAAGCACTGAATACGGCCTAAATTCAAAATGCATGCAAATGCTCAATAAACGTGAAAAATTTTAGTCGAAAATTGATGAATTGAACTAATTTTTATTCATTTTGGAAAGCTCTGTTTTTTAACTTGACTTTGCCATTTCAAGCTAATTATACTGCCATTGTATAATTTGCCAGTTG
>CAZTWM010000128.1:0-3970 GCA_964617935.1 uncultured Thermoplasmatales archaeon
ATTCCATTCAAAAATTTTTATATGCCATCCTCTTTAACAATGTGCAGAGGGAAGAGATTAGAGTGGCAATACTCCAGATGGAGGGAACCAACTGCGAATATGAAACATATCTGGCATTCAAGGAATTGGGAACAAAGCCGGAATATGTTCACCTGAAAGAAATTGAAAGGGGCATAAAAAACGTGGAAGATTACCAGTGCATATTCCTGCCAGGTGGTTTCTCCGCCGGCGATTATGTGAGGGCGGGTGCTATTTTTGCCGCTCGCCTAAGGGCGGGTGTGGCGGGCAAACTTAAAAAATTTGTGGAGAATGGCGGGGTGATGGTTGGCATATGTAACGGCTTTCAGGTTCTTATAGAAATGGGATTTCTCCCTGCCTTAAATGGCATAAGTGATGAACCAGAGGCATGCTTAGCCACCAACGATTCCAACAGATTTGAATGCAGGCAGACACTGGTGAGGCATGAAGGGCGAGGATGCAAACTCACATCCAATATACCCGAGGGGAAGATAGGGTTAATACCATCAGCCCACATGGAAGGAAAACTGGTTTTTAAGGATGATGAATATGCTCAGGAGGTTAATGAAAAACAGGTGGTTTTCAGATATGTGGATATGGATGGCAACCTCGCCGACTATCCATGGAATCCCAACGGCTCCTATGCCAACATAGCAGGGATATGCAATGATGAAGGAAATATAATGGGTATGATGCCCCATCCTGAAAGAGCATTTCATCCATGGCAGAATCCTGGATGGAAGGGCAATGATGGAAGGGAAGTTTTTGAGGGGATAGTTGGTTATATAGAGAGAAAATGGTGAAGGCTTCTCTTGTAGATGTTGATGAAGATTCCTGTGTGGTAAGAAAGGCAGGAGATGGCAACAGATTGTATAATAGAGGATGTTATGGAAAAATGGATGGAAGGCTCAATCTGAATCTCGTAGAAACCTGCTATCTTCTTGAAAAGGGAAAGGTGGAGGTGAGAAAGGGCGGAAAGAGGGTTAATTTAGAAAAACTTATGGAATATGCTTTGAAATACATACCCGATTTTGAGATAAAATATCTCGTTTACAGGGATTTGAGGGAAAGAGGGTATATAGTGAGGATGGAGGAGGGAAACACATTTCTCCTTTATGAAAGGGGAAAGCGCCCGCCCGCCAAGCCCGCCTTTCGGGTGAAGGCTATATCAGAGAGAGCCACCTTTAAAATATTGGAGGTGGAAAGGGATATAGAGGAGGCGGAAAATAAACTTATCCTCGGGATAGTGGATGAGGAAGGAGATATAACATATTATATAGCAAAATTCTTCAGAATGAGGGGAAAGGTAAAGGAAGGAGATTATGAAGGGAAAATAATACTTCTCAATGATAGATGTATAACGAGAGATGAAAAATTGAGAGAGAGATTGAGGGAAGATTTTGTGGGGAGGGAAATAGGGGACTACACCCAGCTCTCACTGATGGAAGCCGCCTATCTGGCGGAGAGAGGGGTGAAGATAACAAGGAAAGGGAGGAAGATGAGCATGGAGAGATTTATAAAACATGCCCGGGAAATTCAGCCAGATATAGAAAAAAGATTGATGGTTTATAAGGAATTGAGAAAAATGAGACTTCTTCCAAAAACTGGCTTCAAATTCGGCTCCCACTTCAGGGTGTATGAGGGGAATCCCGAAAGGAGTCACGCTCCCTATCTGGTTCATGTGATTGATGAAGACTATGCAACAACATGGGCGGAAGTGAGCAGGGCGGTGAGGCTTGCCCATTCTGTAAAGAAGGAGATGATATTTGCTATGGTAGGTAAAGGAATAAAATATATAAGATTGAAAAGAATTACGCCGTAATGAAAGGGTATATGGCTTTACTGCTTGTCTTTCTTCTCATGAGTTTTAATCCTGGAAATGGTTCTTCCAGAGATAAACATGAAATAAAGGTGGCATTGTATGACTCCATTTCACCTTCTGTAAATCTTCTGGAAAGATGTCTCCATTATGCATGGTATGACAACGACACCCCATATGAAATGAAAGTGAGGCGAGTGGACTTTCGGGATGTCATGAATGGAAGTTTGAACAATTATGATGTGCTTTTCATAGGGGCAAGCGGGAGGCAATATTTCCACGGGCTTATACCAGGATGGAAGGAGAGGATATGGGAATTCATCAGAAATGGAGGAGGATATGTGGGGACATGTGGAGGGGCGAACATAATGGCGAGAGGATATGAGCATCCCCGCCACCTTCTGGATTTCATAATAAACATTGCCTCCCTCGGCATAATAGATGCCTATGTGAATGATGATCAGGATGAAGAATGGCAATATCTGTGGAAGGAAGGTGGAAGAAGTAATATTCCTGTAAAAACATCCATCATTGATGGAAAAATCTTTGCTGGAATGAAGGAACGATACATCACATATGGAGGTGGTCCCGGCATGTATGGGATGAAGGAAGCAAAGCCCCTTGCCCTTTACGCGGAAGAGCCCTCTGAGATAGCGCCATTACATTACTGGAGGTTCAAACATGGTTCGTGGGTAGCGTATAAAAATATAACCACCGATATCAAAGGCTATATTTCGGCAGCAGAAAGAGAATATGGAAAGGGAAAGGTGGTGGTGTTTGGTGACCATCCTGAAATAACCCCCCGTTTCAACGCCACTGTCAAAGAATTTTTTGGTATTTCCATATACGGCATTCCACGCTATGTTTATTCATGGGTAGGGGGTGAGCAGAAAAACTGGAGTTATAACTGGTGGATTTTGAGGAGGAGCATAGCATATGTATGCAATATTCCCATGCCTCCTGTGGAAGAGATGTATGTTTACATACAGCCGCCCCAGAATTACACCATAGAGGCGGATGCGGAAAATGCAGTGAGGGTGGATTTTTATATCGACGGAAAATTTTTTGCCTCCGATGATGAAAGCCCCTTCAAAATAAAATATGATTTACCTGGAGAACATACTATCAAGGTTATCGCCTTTTCTCCCAGCGGCTCCTATACATGGGATGAAAGGAGGATATCAAATGGGTAATGTTTTTGCATATTCATATGAAATATGGAAAGTTTTAAAAAAGCGATTACCAGAATTTGCCCGAGTCACCTAAGGAGGAAAAATTTGCTTTCTTTAATTCACTCAGATGAAATTACTCAAATATCTGGAGCAATTCAAAGGGGGTTTTCACAATATAATCCGGTTCGGCTTTAATTAACTCGCCTTCGCTGTGCCAGCCCCAAGTCGCCGCCACCGTCCTCGCCCCCGCTCTTTTTCCCTCCATAATATCGCCCATGGTATCGCCCACAAAAAAATGTTTGGAGGAAGGATATTTCTTCATGATTGATTTGATTTTCTTTTCTTTGCTCGCCTCTCTATCAGAGCCCAGTATTTCCTTGAAGAAGTTAATGTTCCAAGATTGGAGGAATTCTTTCACTACTTCTGTATCATTGGAGGTGACTATAAAGAGGGGATGGGATGATAATGCTTTCAATACTTCCTGCATGCCACTAAAAATTCTTATCCTGTCTCTGTTCTCAATAAGACCTTTCCTCATATGATATACAACTGAAAGTATTTTTTCCCTGCTTAGCCCCATGGAAAGCATGCTTTCATATATATTTCCTTCATAAAGGCGGAGGAATTCCTCCTCTGTGGTAACATTTACACCATATATTTTACATGCCTCCAGAAAATATTTCATGAATATCTCTTTTGAATCAGCAATTACCCCGTCGTAATCAAATATTATCACATCTTCCATTAAAAGGGCATGAAATACGGCTATATATACTATAACAGTAGCATTGTATAAAAGAGAGATTCTGAAATACATCAGCAATGCCCTAAGTATGATATGGGGAATTTTTCCTGCTGAATTGTAAGATATTCATCATGCCCCATCAACAAACAATTTAATATATCCAAAAATAATTCAAATTTGCGGGGGCCCGTAGCTTAGCCAGGTTGGAGCGCTCGG
>CAZTWM010000129.1:0-3969 GCA_964617935.1 uncultured Thermoplasmatales archaeon
CACAGCCCCAAAAATGGTTAGTCTTTTATATGATGAAGGCTAATCTGCATTAACCATAAATGAAAAAGTAAGAGAAGAAAGAAAGGTGGAGGAAGCCCAATCAGCGTGCCCAGATGCCGTTTATATGCATCACCATAATCCATCCATTATGCATCACTCCATCAACTGTAACATCGCTGTCCTCCAGGCCGGCAAACTCCTCGTACATTCTCTCCAGCGCCCCATCTCCATCTATGTCGCTTCTTGAATAACCCCTCTTTATCTTTAACTCATATCCATCCACATAAAAACTGCCATTTATGTTCTCCAGCGTGCCTTCTATGGTAACAACATCCACATCCCTCGGCACTCTGAACCATATTCCGTTTATGTGACTCACATAGAGGGTGCCGTTGTTCAGCATTCCATTAACAACGACGTGGCTGCCCTCCAGTCCTTCCAGTTCCTCCCATACCTGCTCATACACGCCATCTCTGTCATAATCGCTCCTTGCCAGTGTATTGAGGAACATCTCATCGCCAAGGTAGAGAGGTATTCCATCTACGTAATATGTACCATTTATATTTTCAAGCACCCCTTCCAGCCTTGTAACATTGAGCATGTTTCTGGCAGCATGCTCCCATGCATTATTCCATCTTCCGTTCTTGCCATGAAATGAATGCCATCTGTTCTGCATCGCCTGCTTTATTCTACTCCACTTTTCATGGAATCCGTGCTCCGCATCATTTCCATCGTCTATACCATTTACGCCTGCTTCCACCAGAGCCACCATTCCTATGAGGGCAGCCAGCCCTATCGCCATATACCATCTCTTCATTTTTTATCACCGACAAAAAAGCATGCCATTATTTATATCGATTTACCAGATTTGTTACAGAATCATTCCCAAATCATTCCCAAATTTTTACCAGAAAAATTAAAAATAAAAGAGGGAAGGGAATCAGTAGATTCCCTGGTCTATCATAGAGTCGGCAACCTTTACGAAGCCGGCAATGTTGGCTCCAACAAGCAGGTTGCTGGGATGCCCAAATTTCTCTGCATATTTTGCGCTGGCATTGTATATGTTCACCATGATTTCCTGCAGTTTTCTGTCCACTTCCTCGGCTGTCCACTGTGTGAACTGTGCATTCTGGCTCATCTCCAAGCCGCTGACAGCAACGCCTCCAGCATTTGCAGCCTTTGCCGGTCCAAAGAGCACGCCATTCTGGTGGAAGTATTCAATTGCCTCGAGTGTGGATGGCATGTTTGCTCCCTCCACCACAGCCATTACTCCTGCATCAACAAGCTTCTTTGCATCATTCAGGTCAATTTCGTTTTGTGTTGCGGATGGAAATGCAATGTCCACAGCATCAACAATATCCCATGCCTTCTTTCCGGGATACCAGTCTAGGCCAAATTTCTCTGCCACTTCCTGCAGTCTTCCATGCTTTATTGCCTTTGTTTCATATACAGCCTGCCATATCTCGTCATTTACTCCATCCGGCAGATACATTGCTCCCTTGGAATCAGAAAGTGTTATCACCTTTCCTCCGAGTTCCGTAACCTTCTGTGCAGCAAACTGGGCAACGTTACCGCTTCCAGATATTGCAACCTTCTTTCCATTCAAATCTGTTCCCTTTGACTTCAGCATTTCCATGAGGAAATATGTTGCTCCATAGCCAGTTGCCTCAGGCCTTATCAGTGAGCCGCCCCAGTTTAATCCCTTTCCTGTGAGCACGCCCTCAAATCTATTGACTATCTTCTTATATGTTCCGAACAAATAGCCGATTTCTCTTCCTCCAACGCCTATATCTCCGGCTGGCACATCAGTATTTGGTCCGATGTGGCGGTACAACTCGCTCATGAATGCCTCGCAGAAGCGGCGAACCTCGCTATCACTCTTTCCATGCGGATCGAAATCGCTGCCGCCCTTGCCGCCGCCCATTGGCAGCCCTGTTAGTGAGTTCTTGAATATCTGCTCGAAACCGAGGAATTTGAGAATGCTTAAGTTTACGGTGGGATGGAATCTCAATCCTCCTTTATATGGACCGAGGGCACTGTTGAACTCGACTCTATAACCTCTATTTACATGTATTTCATGATTGTCATCTTCCCATGAGACACGGAACATTATGACGCGCTCTGGCTCTGTTATCCTCTCCAGTATCTTGTGTTTTATGTATTTTGGCTCCTTCTCGATCACAGGTATCAGTGATGTCAAAACCTCCGTCACTGTCTGGTGAAATTCATTCTCTCCTGGGCTCTTTTCCTTCACTTTTTCTATAATCCCTTCCACATATTCTTTGGCATTCATTTTTTCACCGGGCGTAATACCGCTACTAAATATAAACTTTGGCGAGAAATGCTAACATTTATCACGAAAATGAATTAAAGGGTTAGGTGCTAATAATCCAGAATGGATAAGGAACCACCCCCTGAAGGCGATATGCATGATGCCCGGGATATTCAGAGAAAGTTCAGTGGCAAGGGACTTAAAGGAGAGTCTATTCTCTCTCCTGCTTTCCACTTTTGGTGATTTTATAACGGGCATCACCATCGGTTTTTTTACAGGGAAAATAAATGCTGTCCCTGCCCTTTTGATTTTAATACCCCCTGCCATAGATATGAGGGGAAATATATTCGCCTCCCTTGGCTCAAGATTGGGCACATACCTTCATACTGGAGAAATTGAGATAGGAAAGAAAAATAACATTCTCAGGGAGAACGTTAATTCTTCCTTTGCCCTCACCTTTTCCATGAGCATTTATATTGGCATGATAGCATGGATAATAGCAAGAAATTTTGGCATGAAAATTGATTTCATTGACATGGTTCTTATATCAACCCTCGCAGGCGTATTTTCAGCCTTCATAATGATATTTTTCACATTTTTTGTGGCTTTCCTTTCATATAGGAGGGGATGGAATCCCGACAACTTAACTGCCCCTCTCATCACTTTAGCAGGAGATGTGATAACCCTTCCTTTACTCTTCCTTTCCATGGAAATCGTGATTCTTACAGGAAGGGATGAAAAAATGATTCTCTTTGCCATTCTTATAACCGCCGCGATTCTCAACACAATTTTTTCCATGAAACAGCCTCTTTCCAAAAGAATTCTGGCAGAAAGCATCCCCGTTTTCCTTATATGCGGGCTTTTGAGCAGTTTTTCTGGAAGTGTTCTTGGCTCTCAATTCAATGCCATAATGGGAAGCGCCGCCCTTCTCACCATTGTCCCTGCCTTTCTTGAAGACGGAGGAGCCATAGGAGGAATACTGGCAGCCCGCTTTTCCTCCGCCCTCCATATTGGTGAGATAAAATATGATAAAAAGATTCCAAAAAGTGCAAAAAATCTTTTTGTGGTGATGCATGTTGTGGGGTTGGTAATATTTCCCCTTATAGGAATGTTCGGTCATTTCATAGGCACAAGTATGGGGCTGAAAAGTTATGGTCTTCTACATATGGTTATCATCTCTTTAATAGCAGGAGAAATGATGATACTCATTGTGAACATACTCAGCTATTATGTCTCAACAATATCCTTTAAAATGGGGGTAAATCCCGACAATGTGGCAATACCTATCCTGACAAGCCTAATGGACTTCATAGGGGTGAGTTGTCTTGTAGGCGTTGCCCTATTATTAACTTTTTCCTAAGAGTATTTCTATGGCTGAAACATTCCTGTCTTCCATCTCCTCAGTAAAAATTTTTATATCCTTAATCTCCACACCCTCCAGAAATTTATTTATACTTATCTGGCAGGCATCTACAGCTGTGGATATCGCCCGTCCTCTCGCCTTTATTGTAACCTCATTTGCTCCTCTTTCAAATTCTGTAACCACTGCTGTGGCATACTTTATGGGTGCTTTATTTCCTATATATATTACTGCTTCGGATTCCATTGAATGGCAATTCTTTTGTTTATATAAAGTTTTTCCATATGTATTGTCAAGTAACATCGGTAACATTTTTTGAAAAATATACATTGGCAGG
>CAZTWM010000130.1:0-3955 GCA_964617935.1 uncultured Thermoplasmatales archaeon
TAAAAGGATGTATTAATCTTTTCTCCATGTTTTTCAAGGAAAGATTTTTTATCTCTGACATATTTCATTATTGATGGAAAAAATTCGCATAAGAGATATAATGAATCACAGCCCTGTGATGATAAGCAGAAAAGCCAGCGTTCTTGATGCTTCCAAGGAGATGAAGAGCGAAAAGGTAGGAAGTATAATAGTGGTGGAAGATGGAAAACCCATTGGCATACTTACTGAAAGCGATATTTTGAGAAAAATAGTTGCAGAGGAAAAAAATCCAGCGGAAGTGACGGTGGATGAAATCATGAATTCACCTGTCATTGTCATAGAACCAGATTCAGGTATTGAAGAGGCGGTCAGGCTGATGGGAAAGCATCGAATAAGGAGATTGCCAGTGGTGAAGGATGGAAAATTGATGGGGATGGTGACAGAAAAGGATTTAATGATTGCCTCTCCTCTCCTGCTCAATATAATAGAGGAATGGGCACAGATAACAAGGGACAGGCTTGAATATAAAAGAGGGGAGAAATATTTTGTTGGAAAATGTGAAGAATGTGGAATGCTCACATCCCGTCTCCGCAATGTTAATGGTCGTCTCTTATGCGAATCCTGTGCGGAAATGATGAGGTGATTTGTTATGAAAATAAAAGATGTTATGACGAAAGAGGTTATTTATGTGAGTAAAAATGACGACTTGTACCATGTTCTCACCCTTATGGAGAAACACAATATAACAAAGTTACCTGTGCTTGATGACGGCAAGATAACAGGGATAGTAACGGATAACAAAATAGCAGAAAAACTCGGGAGTTTTAGGAGCAGAGGTGTTCCTGCGTCACGCATGCATGCTTCCACTGTCATGGAAAAGAAGTTTGAGAAAATTTCTCCCGAGATGAATGTGGAGGAGATATTGAAGAGTGTGGGGGAGCCGGGACCCACCATGCTTCCTGTTGTGGTTGGTGATTCCTTAGTGGGTGTTGTTACCAAGGCAGACCTGCTGCCTCTCATTAAAAGTGAGGAAAGTGTGAAGAAGATAATGAGCAGTAATGTTATTACTGTGAAGCCGGAGGAGAGGGTTGTTCACGCCCGCCGCCTCATGATTGAAAATGATATAGCAAGGATTCCTGTGGTGGAAGATGGAAAAGTCGTTGGTATAATATCTGATAAGGAAATTGCCTTTGCCTTTGCCAGTATAAAAAAGAGTTTTCCCAGGGGGAAGCAGCAGAACCAATTGAGGAATTTGCTGGTAAAGGACATTATGAAGACAAATGTTATCACAGCAAATGATGACATTTCCATAAAGGAAGCGGCTGAGATAATGATGGAAAATGAAGTGGGATGCCTCCCCATTGTGAAAAGTGATGGGAAAATAGAAGGCATTGTTACAAGAACTGATTTACTTCACCACCTCCTGAAGGAATTAGAGTAAAGGCAATTTCCTCAGCCATGAAATATCGCTGAAATACAGCATCCTTATATCTTTAAGCCCGAGAATAATCATTGCCATTCTCTCCAGCCCCAGCCCCCATGCCAGAACAGGCTCCTCGATACCAAGCGGGATGGTAACTTCGGGTCTGAAAATTCCTGCCCCTCCCAGTTCAATCCATTTACCTTCCCATTCCACTTCTATCTCCAAGGATGGCTCTGTATATGGGAAGTATGATGGTCTAAATCTTATATTCTCAAATCCCATTTTGTGGTAGAATTCCCTGAGCACGCCCTTGAGCATGGGAAAGTTTGCATCTTCTTCATAAACTATACCTTCCACCTGATGAAATTCTGGCAGATGAGTGGAGTCTATGCTTTCTCTCCTGAAAACTCTCTCTATGGAAAAAACTTTTGCAGGTGGCTTGGGATGCATGGCGAGATAGCGTATTGTATTTACTGTGGAATGTGTTCTTAGCAATGCCTTCTTTGCCTCTTTTCTGTTGAAAGAATATCTCCATCCCGTTGAGCCTGTATTTCCTCCATTTTCATGAACCTCTGCTATTTTCTCTATAAGCATATCATCCACATCAATGGTGGAGGGCTTGCTGCAGTAGAAGGTGTCCTGCATATCCCTGGCGGGGTGGTCCTGGGGGATGAATAATGCATCCATGTTCCAGAAGCATGATTCTATGTAATTTCCCTTTATTTCCTTAAATCCCATCTCTGCAAAAATTCTCCTGATTTTCTCTATGAGTTGATTCAAAGGATGCAATTTTCCAGGATATATGGAGGGGGCAAAGGCATTAACATCATACTTCCTGAATTTCTTGTTTCTCCATTCTCCACTTTTTATTATTTCTGGGGTAACCTGGGAAATTTCTTCCTCTATGGTTATTCCTTTTTTATAAACATCCCATCCTTTATCGGTGAGAATAATATTTCTCACCACCCTCTCCTTTTCCCTTATTGCCCTCCTTTTCTTTAACAGGGAAGCCATTTCTTCATCTATGGTATCCCCGCTTTCTATTCTCTCCAGCGCCTCCTCTTCCTCCTGCTTTTTTTCTCTCTCCTCCCTCCCTTTTTCAGTGACAATCAAAAATTTTTCATCCCCCTCCTTGGATATCTCGCACCATCCCTTCCTTTTAGCCCATCCCACTGCTATTGCCACATCCCTACCAAATTTTTCTTCCAGTTCCCTTAAAGAAATTTTTTTCACTCCTTTAAGAATCCTTCTTTCAGGGAGTCCTTCTTCCAGAAATCTTTTTCCCTCTTCCGTAATCTCATACTCCTTAAAAAGCCTCTCCTCCATTTTTACAAGCCCCTTGCTCTGCAGCCAGGAGGCAGCATTCATGGTTTTCACCATCTCCATGTCCACATCCTCTGGCATGGCTCTGCCGCCGTGTTTTCCCAGAAATAGGAGAAGTTTCTTTTCCATGGGCGAAAGTGCTTCCATCAATTGAAATACCAGCAGGATATAAATGGATTTCTTTTTAGAGATTAAAAATCCACACCTTTATGCTTTTTTCCAGAATTTTTCCGGTTACGGTGTGAACCACCACCCTGAGCTCATGTCTGAAAAATATTCTCTCATCCCATGTCCATGTATGTATTTTATACGTATCCACATGCTTTACAATACCGTCCACCATATATTCTGTGTAATCCTCTAGGGCAGGACCATATACCACTATTTTCACATCTATTTTTCCTATGATTATGGTTACCAATGAAGGCAATATCTTCCTGTTGGCTATGTATATTCCCCTGTATGGCTGTTCTATTTTTACCCCACATCTCCCTTTTTCAGGGTTGCATTCACCCATAGAGTTTCATTTTCTTTTATGGTGTAATAATTGCTGGACTTTCCATTATAGCAATCTGCAAAGAAATCGAGTTTTATCCTTCCCGGGGCAACATGGAATGAATAGAATCCATTTTCATCTGTTTCTGTATAGTTCCACATCTCATTTCCTTTGTTATCCTCCCAGGTGAGATATACGGAGGCATTCTGCAGCGCTTTTCCTTCCTCATCTTTCACATACCCACATAGCAAAGCATTCTCTTCGGGTATTGGATAAAGAGAGATATTCAGCCATATCCTTTCATTTTCTCCAACAGAAACATTATCCATGTGTTCTCCAAAATATCCATCTGCAGAGAAGGAAAGGTATAATTCCCCTTTCGCCACGTTTAAGGAATAAAAGCCGCTTTCATTTGTTGAGGTATAATTCCAGTATTCATGTTTTCCCTCCTCCCATTTGAGGTATATTTCTGCCTCCTTCACCGGCTTCTTGCTAATTTCATCTCTAACATATCCACATATAACAGAATTTTCAGAAGGCATGGGATAGAGAGAGACATTGTGCCATATTTTTTCATTCTCCTTCATGCTGATGTAATCTGTTGTTTCCGAAAAATACCCATCGGCATTAAAATAAATTTTTACTCTTCCCAGTAGAT
This sequence comes from uncultured Thermoplasmatales archaeon, assembly GCA_964617935.1. Taxonomy (GTDB): domain Archaea; phylum Thermoplasmatota; class E2; order UBA202; family JdFR-43; genus JAGGZK01. The sequence continues at coordinate 3,880 of CAZTWM010000130.1, forward strand.
GACCTGATTTTTCGCATTGCATGCAAAATTTCTTATGTTGGATTCGGCTAAAAAAGATGATCTTTCCTCATTTAGA
>CAZTWM010000131.1:0-3901 GCA_964617935.1 uncultured Thermoplasmatales archaeon
ATAGTTCGTGGGATAAATTTCTAAGGTAAGGAAAATCACATGACTTCCATTGTAGAGTCCTGAACCAATGTTGTAAAAGAACCACTTTCCTGGATATGCTTCCTTCCCATAAAATCTTTCATCAATTTTCCTCTCTATTTTTCTTTCGTGTGAGGAAAGAGGAATTGCTCCTGTGGATGGCAGAATTTTTTTATCAATCTTCATTACTCCTGTTTCAACGGGATAGCATTGCACTCCCTCTATCTTTGTTCCAGCAGGAAATATGTAAGTCTTCGTTATTGCAGGTAGCATAGGCGCCCCCGCCTCCCTAGTGTAATGGGATGTGTAATTTACAAAAATGGATGCATATTCATTTCCTTCCCTTATCAAGGGTGTTGAAAATTCTATGATTTCTTTTATAACCCTATATTCATTTCTTCCTGAAGCAATTACCTTCCCATGATAACTTTTCTCCCCCATTCCAGTCATTGCACCGCTTAAAATAAGGGTTGCCATCATAACGTATCCAATAAATCTCCTCCCCCACATTTCAACCATATTAAATATGCATTTTTGACTTAAAACTTTCGTGTTATTCTGTAGATGTCCTCACATAACTTTTTTCAAATCTTTTATCCTTGAAAAGTAAAGAATTTCATCATGATTGATTGCATATACTTCAAATTCGTCAATATTCTCCTCCCTCAGTATTGGGGAAAGAAATTTCTCATCTCTCACAACATCGGTTCCTGTGGCAAGAGGGCTGAGGGCAGGAAGAACAAATATCCCATTGCCCACGAGATAACATGGAAGTTTTACCATCGCCCCGACCTTATCCCTTATTCCTATGGATGGATGCTCATGCCCCATTATGATTTTTCCCTCCTTTTTCACCATTTTGTCTCCATGAACTATCTTCACATCCCCCATCCTATATTCTTCAACTACAGGAACATTATATCTGTAAGCAATGGTTTTCAGGAAGTTATCATGGTTTCCCCTCACAATAATAACTTCCGTTCTTTTACATAAAAATTTAAGAATTTCCTCCACTTCCCTCCATTCCTGCCTCAAATTTTTTCCAAATTCATGTTTTAAGTCGCCGTCTATTATCAACTTGGAGGGTTCATATTTTTCCATTATTTTTTCCAAACGTGTTATTATAACATTCTTCTGATACTTTGGCATTGCAACTCCTTCATGTTGCAAAAATCCCTCATATCCTATATGCAAATCAGCAACAATGCATGTTCCATATTCCTCCATATAGATGGAATGATATACAGTTAATTTTATCCCCTCTTTATTCACCTCATCCAACCTATCGCCTCCATTACTTCGCGATGCATTTCCCTTATCATTTTTTTTCTATCTTCCATTAATACAACATCTGTGGCTCCTATGGCAACTATGTTGAAGGAAAAGGGCGATGGAATCCGGCTTTCCATCACAATCACTTCCATCTTTCCCTCCTCCACTTTTTTGACAATTTTCTCAGCATTTTCAATATCCATGGAATCTTCCATTATTTCCCTGTAAGTTTCTTTAAGGGCTGGAAATTCAGAGTCTATCTCTCTCACAACTTTAAAGAGGAGAGATGCATTCCTCTGCTGTCTCTCCACTCCCATTTCATGACCCAGATAATTTTTTAGAATGAGAAAACTTCTGGCAGCCACATGTCTGAATCTTCTTTTCAGTATTTCCGTATTCCCCAGAGCATTTTTCAAATCCTCTCTCATGTTTGATGAATGAAAGAGCGAAAGAATTTCCTCCTTCCCCAACTTTTTCTTGTCTCCTGGATAAATTATAGCAAATCCATTATCATTTATGGCTATCCTTACATTAAATGCATATTTCGCGGCAATCCTGTGGGCAAATATCCTCGACAATGCTTCATTTGCCTTTCTTCCAATAAGGGTATGGAAAACCATGTATCGATTTTCCTCTTTTTCAAATATCTCCACCAAAATTTTTCTGTTTGTGGGTATGGAGAAATAACTTTGCTCCATGAAGTAATTTTTTATGGCTTTTGCAGTTCTTTCATCAATATCATATTCTCTCATCAAAAATTTTTTTGTATCTTTGCCGTTCCTCAACATCTTTTCCATTTTCCCTCTAAATCTCCCTATCTCCATGGCAAGGTCAAAACTCAGAGGGAGTTGCTCTGAAAACCATGATGGTATGGTGGGCGATTGCTCGGGGCGGGGAATTACATATATCTTCATCCCTTTTGATTTGATAAACTCATAGGTATTGCCTGCCAGCACAAATATGTCTCCCTTTTTCAACCTCTCCGCAAAAGGCTCCTCCACCTTCCCCACATATTTTTTATCCATGGTGTATACCTTCACCGCCACCTCATCAGGTATTGTGCCCACATTGAGATAATAGATGGGGCGAACCATTTTCCCTCTCCTTCCAAATATCTCCTCCTTTTCATCAAACCATATTTTTCCATACACCTTTCTATCCTCCAGTTCTTCATACTCTCCAGCAAGGTAATGGAGTAACTTCACCATATCTCTTTTGGTGAGATTTCTGTAGGGGTATGCCTTCCTTATTAGAGTGAGTGCCTCGTCCACCTTCCACTTTTTTTCTATTGCCATCCCCACTATATGTTGTGCCAGGACATCCAAGGCATTTCTGGGCATTCTTATCCTGTCGAGTTTTCCTCTCTTTGCCTCCCTTGCCAGAACCACACATTCCACCAAATCATCTCTGTCAAGAACAACTATCCTCCCCTTTGATACTTCATGGAGGAAATGCCCGCTCCTTCCAACTCTCTGCAGAGCACGGGTAACACTTTTTGGAGAGCCCAGCAAAATGACGAGATCTATATACCCTATATCTATTCCCAGTTCCAGGCTGGTGGAGGAAACAACACATTTGAGATCGCCTCTCTTCAACCTTTCCTCCACATCAATCCTTACATCTCTTGAGAGGGAGCCATGGTGTGCTTCAATCCTTCCTTCCATATCGGGAAATCTTTTCTTTAAATGAAATACAACCCTCTCTGTCGCGCTCCTTGTATTTGTAAAAATAAGCGTTGTCCTGTGCTTTTCTATCAAATCATGGAGGAGATTGTAGAGTTTGTCGGATAATTCTTCAGGAGGCGTATATATCAAATCCTCCACAGGTGATATTACCTTCAAATCCATTTTCTTCAAAAAATTAACATCCACTATCAGGCAATCCCTTCCATTCCCGACCAGAAATTTTGCAATCTCCTTCATTGGATGTATTGTGGCGGAAAGGCCTATACGTATTGGCTCCTCCTTCATTCCATTTATCAGCCTTTCAAGGGAAAGGGAAAGATGCAACCCTCTCTTGTTGTCGGCCATGGAATGTATTTCATCCACTATAACCCATTTAACCTCTCTCAACTTTCTGGAAAATCGAGGAGCATTTAGAAGTATGGACAGACTTTCAGGGGTTGTGATTAATATATGGGGTGATTTTTTCAACTGCTTCTGCCTTTCCTTCTGGGTTGTATCTCCTGTTCTTACAGCCACTCTTATTTTTTCCTTTATATCAAATTTTGAATAAATTTCCTTTAGAGGCACATTCAAATTTCTTTCTATATCATTATTTAGTGCCTTCAGAGGGGAAATGTAAAGAATATATATTTTATCCTCCAGTTTACCTTTCTTTGCCAGTAAAAGCAACTCATTTATTGCCGCCATAAAGGCGGCGAAGGTCTTTCCAGAACCAGTGGGAGATGAGATGAGAACATTTTTTCTGTGATGTATTTCCATTACTGCATATCTCTGGGGCGGGGTGAAACTTCCAAATTTTTCTTTAAACCACTCCCTTATTTCAGGTACAAGTATGCCATATATTTTTCCATCGCTGTATTCCCTGGCAGCATATTCAATCATTATTTCTTAGCATTCCCCTTCATTAAATATTTTTCCCACAATTC
>CAZTWM010000132.1:0-3852 GCA_964617935.1 uncultured Thermoplasmatales archaeon
ATGAGGGCGTTAATAATAGGGAGATTCCAGCCATTTCATATGGGACATGCTGAGATGGTGAAAAATGTGGGGGGAGATGAAATCATATTTGTTATTGGCTCTGCCTATCACAGTTTTTCCTTTGATAACCCCTTTACTGCTGGTGAGAGATATGAGATGATTTTCAGGGCAATGGAGGAAATTGGAATGAAAAAATTCCACATTGTTCCTGTGCCCGATATCAACAGATATGGCATATATGCAAAGCATGTGGCTGAACTGGTGCCATCCTTTCACGTGGTGTTTTCCAACAATCCCCTCATAAAAGAAATTTTTGAGAAGGAGGGATATAAAGTGGAGAGCACACCTTTATACAACAGAAAGGAATATCAGGGGAAGGTAATAAGGGAGAGAATTGCCAGTGGAGAAAAATGGGAACATCTTGTGCCAAAAAGTGTTGCAGAATATATAAAGGAAATTGGAGGTGATGAGAGGATAAGAAATTTAAAGATATCGGAAAAATTAACTGAAGAATAGAGATGGCAGATAGGAATAATGCTGGCATTTTAATTGGCAGCTGAAATTACAAATTTTTAAACCCATAATTTATTTTGTTTCATGGAAATAAGGGCTGGCAGTATGGATGAGGATAAATACAGCCGTCTGAAACTTTTTGAATGGTATGATGTGGAAAGGGTAAGAAAGCAGAAAATTCTGGTGATAGGGGCGGGAGCGCTGGGAAATGAGGTCTGCAAGGATATTGTATTATCTGGATATCGTCATCTTACCATTGTTGATATGGACAGGATAGTGAAATCAAATTTAAACAGATGCATTTTCTTCAGTGATGAGGATGCTGAACAGGAAAAATATAAGGCGGAGGTGATTGCTGAAAAAATCAAGGAAATGGAGAGAGAAATGAGCGTGAAATATTATGTGAAGAAAATAGAGGATTTTCCCGCAGATTTCATTAGAGAGCATGATATCGTCATGGGATGCGTTGACAATGTTGCAGCCCGCCTCCATATAAATGCCTCCTGCTACTCCATGTCCATTCCATACATAGATGGAGCCACCCATGGGCAGGTGGGCAAAGTGCAGGTTGTTATTCCTCCTGAAACCAGTTGCCTTGAATGCGGAATGAATGCAACCCATGCGAAAATAATGCAGAAGAGATTCAGCTGCACAGGCAAGGACATCCATTATTTTGAGCCAAAAATTGCGGCAGATATAAACACAACAAGCATAATAGCAGCAATACAGGTGCAGGAGGCGTTAAAAATAACACATGAAAGGAATAATTATATAAAAAATATTTTTTACTTTGATGGCAGCAGAAATTTCTTTTCAACCCTCGAATTGCCTATAAATCCTCAATGCCCCAATCATACTTCATTATGATGAAGATGCCATGCTGTCCCACTTCATAAAAACCATATTTTTTGTAAAAGGTGTATGCATCTATATGGCGGGATGTTGAGATATATGCTTCTCTGTCCATTTCCTTTATTCTTTTAACAGCGAAGGAAAGAATTTTTTTCCCATAACCCTTTCCCCATAGCAAAGGAGAAACCATAAAGAATTCTATGAAAGCATTTCCTTCTCTTTTTAAATGGGGAGGTATCCATCCAATGTTTTTTCCTTCAAATTTGTAAACCAAGGCAACGGTGGCTTCTATGCATTCCCCTCCCCATACATAAATTTCATCAAACTCCTCCTCCATCCTTTTTCTGAGGAAGGGTTCATATATGGACTTGAAGGAATTAAAGTCATTCACAGGAGGTTTTTCTTCCACCCATTCCAGCAGGGGGTATTTTCCCTCCGTCGCCCCATATATTGTGTAAACAAATCTCACCATCTCTTCAATACTATAATCTTCCCTTCTCTGCAGCATATCTGCACCCGCATTCCCTTTTTTCAGGTATTTTTTCAATGCATTTTTCCACTATTTCCATTATTTCTCCCTTTTTTTCCTCATGAATTCTCTTTATTTCCCCAATATCCAGTTTTTCCTGCATACCTGCAGCATAATTGGAAACAAGGCAGATGGAGGCATAGCATATCCCTCTTTCTCTTGCAAGAATTGTCTCGGGCGACAGAGTCATGCCCACCACATGGGCAAAGTTTTTCATCATGTTTATTTCCGCCTTTGTCTCCAAGCGAGGACCCTTTGTTACAAAATAAATTCCTTCTTTTGCATTTCCCTTTTTCTCAGCCTCCTCCATGAGGATTTTTCTCACCACAGGGCAGAAGGGCTGGGACATGTCAACATGCACTGCTTCATCATCAAAGAACGTGCTTTTCCTTCCCGTAAAATCAATGAAATCGTTGGGAATAAAGAAAGAGCCCATGCCTATCTCCCTCCTCATTGAACCAACGGTGCTTATCCCGATTATTGCCTCCACCCCAATTCTATGCATTGCCTCCACATTTGCATGATAATTTACCCTATGTGCAGGAACATGCCTTCTTCCATGCCGTGGAAGAAAGAAGATATCCCTTCCCTTCCTTTCAAAATGGAATACTGTAACATTTCCATATTCTGTTTCCACTTCTATCTCTTCTCCCTTCGCTTCATAAAAGCCTGTGCCTCCAATTATTCCTATCTTCATATTTCCTCCCATTCTCTTAATATGGAATGCCATTCAAACTTTTCTATTCCATTAATTTTTTCAAGTTCCCTTATTATCCTCTCAAACCCCTTACCCAGCGTCCTTATCCTCACCTTGGATATTATGTCATATCTGCCCGCCACCGCCGCCACCGCAGTGACACCCTTTATTTCCCATATATCCTCTATGAGTTTGGCAATGGGATGCCCCGTCTTTGCTTTTATGAAAATATATGCTCTCACTTCTGTAAGGGCAAAGGAAACGACCCCCATTATCACCATTATGATTCCCATTACTTTTATAACCAGCTGGGGCGTGCTCTCATAAAAGGAGATGGGGATATAACTGGCAATGAGCAGGGAAAATGGAATGGAAAATATTATGGTGAAGGATTTAACAGCCTGTGTAACGCTTGCCTTCCCGAGCCCCAGGGCGCGAATGTAGAATATATAGGAAAAGAAGGTTGTTCCCATGGAAAGGAAGAATATGGGCCAGTATTTTATGGCATTTATGGCAGCGAAAAAATGGCGGGGGTCGATGAAATAAACCATTATGGCTGTAAACATGGTGGTGAAGATAAGATTCCAGAATCTTATGTTTATGGCATCATTATGTTTGCCATTTACTCTTAGCAATTTAAGTTTTCTCTGGTATATGGAAAATACAACCCAGGCAGGATTAAGAACAAAAAATACAATCAGGAGTCCAATGGAATTGAGTTCTCCTGTAAAAGAAAAGGATGCCATTATGGCTCCAAAGGTTACTATTATGGATGATTCCACCTCAGCCATGGTGGGGGCATTTTTCTCTGCTATTGATTCAGTTATGAGAAGGTAAAGGATGACAACTTCAAAAAAGGAAAGGATGGTTGAGGGGTCTTTGTATATGGAAATTATGAAAAAATAGCCCACGGTGGCAACAGCATTTCCCAGCCCTGCTGCTATCTGGTAGGGTATTTCTTCTTTTTTCAGCATTCTCAATCCATAAAAGGAAGGGTCTATCCTTGCTCCCAGAACCTTTCCTCCAACAGGAATGGAGAGGAAGAGGGAAAGTAAAAAGGTTATCACCGTTCCTGTAATAAATATTACAAGGCACAAACTCCATGGGTTTATTTCATATTCTATGGAAATGTAGGTGTCTATTACTGTAACTCCTGCCCCTATTATTGATGAAAGAAGGGCAAGAGCATAGAACAGATTTTTCTTTCTTATCCTCATTCTCTTATCTCTTTCTCTATAACCTGCGTATTGGTTCTCTTAAC
>CAZTWM010000133.1:0-3819 GCA_964617935.1 uncultured Thermoplasmatales archaeon
CAAAGCAAAACATTTAAATCTGAATTTGTATTACACTTTTTGAAAAAAGTAATACTAATGGTGAAACCATGCATATACCTGATGGTTATCTCGACTGGTGGATTTGCGTTGCCATGTATGTTATCTCAGCTATCGTCATTGGCTATTCCATAAGGAAAGTGAAAGGGAAAATGGATGCCCAACGCATTCCGATGATAGGAGTGGTGGCTGCCGGCATATTCGCTGCCCAGATGCTCAACTGGCCCATTGTGGGCGGCACTTCCGCCCATTTTGTTGGTGGCGCCCTTGCAGCCATTCTGCTGGGACCATATGCCGCCACCCTTGCCATGACGAGCGTTTTGATAGTTCAATGCCTGGTTTTTGGAGACGGTGGCATAACAACGCTTGGAGCAAACATATTCAACATGGGAATAGTGGACGTTTTTGTGGGCTATGCTGTATATAGGGCGTTTAAAAAATATGGAGCCATTTCCTCCTTCCTGGCGGGATGGCTCGGAATATGGCTTGCCTCCATTGCATGTGGTGTGGAGATTGGGATATCCTCCACCTTTGCATATAAAATATGGGTTACCGTGCCCACCATGGGAATATGGCATGGTGTGCTGGGTATAATAGAGGGAATAGCGACAATGGGGGTGGTGTCATATATCCATACACATCATCCAGAAAAAATGGAGGTGGCGACATGAAGAAGGCTTATGTGGCGATAGCCATAATGTTAATACTTGCCCCTCTTTTTGCATGGGCTGCCGACCTGGTGGGTTATTCGGAGCCACTGGAAAATGCTGCTGAAGAGACAGGGGCAAGTGAAAATCAGAGTTACACTGGAATATTTCCTGACTATACTGTGCCTGGATTGAACCCATATCTTTCTGCATTGATAACGGGTGTTATAGGTGTTGCAATAATACTGGCAGTATTTTATGGAGTGAAGATAGCAAAAAATGATTGATATAGAAAAGACAGCAGAAGAAATAACAAAGGTAATACGAAATTTCATGGCAGCAGAAGAATTTTCCTATATCAATGGCTACATGCAGGGTGTGGCGGCTGAGATAAAAATAATGGGGAGCACTCTCCTCATATTTCTGGCGATTACATCCAGACATTTTATCTTCCCTCTTTTATTACTCATTCTTTCCATATTCCTCGCCCTTTCATCTCGAATCTCCCCAAGGGCATATCTGGCAAGATTTTACATCATCCCTCTCTTTTCTCTGGTAATAGTTCTGCCCTTTGCCTTCATAAATGCTGATATAACACTACATGGCATTTCCATAAGCAGGAGTGGCTCTATTTATGTTATTCTCTTCACTTTAAGAGTGATGGCAGCAGTGGCATGCATTTCCCTTCTGCTTTTCACCACCCGATTTTCCTCCATACTCGCCTCCCTCCGCCGCATGAGAGTGCCGTCTACACTGGTAAGCGTGATGGCAATAGTTTATCGCTACCTTTTCACATTTCTCACACAGCTCAATGATATGCTAATAGGGAGGAGGAGCAGAACGGTGGCAGGGAAAAGGAGCATAAGGGGTGCTACCAGATTTGCCGGTAACTTCATGTCCCGCATCCTTTTCAAAAGCGATGCCGTTTATATAGCAATGAGGGCGAGAGGATTTGACGGCTCCATGAAAACCTTCAGTAAAAAGTTTGAATGGAATATTCCCAGTATTGCATATATGGGCGTGGTTGCCATCATGGTGTTTTTATGGGTAATGACGGAATTATAGAGGCGGAGGGGATAGGATACATCTATCCCGATGGCACCCTTGCTGTGGAAGACGCCCATTTTTATCTCTGTAGGGGAGAAAGGGTTGCCATTGTTGGTCCCAATGGTTCTGGCAAAAGCACCTTTCTGAAGATACTCTCCGCCCTTATGGAACCCAGTAAGGGAAAAATAAAATTCTATGGAAGGGAAAATGTGAAAGAAAAAGAACTGAGGAAGAGGTTTGGTGTAATACTCCAGAATCCAGATGATATGCTTTTCAACGCCACGGTAATGGAAGACCTGGAATTTGGACCTTCTCAGATTGGAATGGAGAGGGAAAAGTTTGAGGAGATGCTGAAGGAACTGGATGAAGTATTCTCTCTTTCACCTCTCCTGAAAAAGCCACCCTTTAAACTGAGCGAGGGGGAAAAGCAGAGGGTGGCAATGGCGTGTGCTTTAGCCATAAAGCCAGATGTTCTTTTTCTGGATGAACCCTTTTCAGCCCTGGATGTTGGAATGAAAAGAAAGGTGGTGGAATATCTGAATAAATTGAATAAAGAAGGGATGGCAATGGTGACGGTTTCTCACGACCTTAGCATAATTCCTTTCATATCAGATAGAGTTTATCTGTTGAACAAAAAAATGGTGGGTGAAGGGAGTGTTTATGAAATACTGACCAATGAAAAACTTCTCAGAGAAAATGGAATGGATGCTTTGCCAGTGGTTAAAATTGCCTCCGCACTTAAAATGAAGCCATTGCCTTTAACCTTGGAAGAATTTATTGAGAGATTAGAGACCAAATAGTTTTTTCCCCTCTCCTTCTTCTATAAGGGGTTTGTAGGAGGATATCATGTCTATGGCTTCCTCTATGTCCTCTATTTTTGTCACAAGATAATAAGCCACCTTTCTCTCCCCATTCTTATTGTAGGCAACCTTAACTATGAACCCTCTCTTGCTGGAATATATTATTTCCCTCTCCACTCCTCCTTTCTTTTCACCAGGCTTTGCACTCTTTGCCTTCCTCTCCAGCCCTTCATCTATGGCTCTTTCGATTTCTTTTATGCTCTCCTTTGCCCTCTTCTCCCATCTCTTTTCCGAGAGAAAGTCCTCGTAGCCCTCAAAATATTCCTTCTCCATTTTCTTTTTCTCCTCATGCTCGAGGGAAAACTCTGGAAGAATGAACTCCTTTGCCATGAAAAATTATTCTCATTTCCTTTAAAAAGTTATGGTTTTCAGATAAAGGCAGAGTGGTTAACCATCTCCCTTTCTCAATCTTTAAATAATCCTTCTATTTCCATAAATGTGATGAACGAACCCTTTCTGAGGGCATTGCCCTATGATGAAGATCTTGAGTGCTGAGACAGCACATTTTTCAATTTCATTATAAGATTTACTGGCTCGGTATCCACCCCTCTTTTCTCCGCCATGTATATGCTGGCTAAATCGCCAACATGCATGTGATACATGGCTCTGGAGAATGTGTTTTTCCCTGGAGCATATAATTCAATAATATTCGCCTTCTTTCCATATTCTTCCTTCATGAAATCGAATCTTGCCTTTATTCTCTCCATCTCATTTTTCTCCCTCAAAAATATGCAGGTTATATTCTCCGCATTCTCCTCCCATGCCTCCATTTCATTGTGATTGCATTCTGGAAGGGAAAAATCAAAGGCATGCATCTTGGCATTTTCATTGAATTGCTGCCTCCATCTTCTTGCTATGCTTCCCATGACACCATAACCATATATGATGGGAATGCCGTGAATGGCATTACTCACCTCCTTCGCCATCTCCTCCATTTCCTCCCTGTTGCTCTTTAAGTTATAAATCATCTCCTCAAAATCAATGTTCATGAATCCAGCATTTGAAAGCATCTTTGCCATGGGAAAAAGGAGATATGCTATGGCTGCCCTTGGCTGCATGCCCGAGGGAATTTTTATGACGTTCTCCGCCTCTTCACCAAGCTTCCCTCCCGTTGTTATGGCTACATGCTGGCATTTATCTCTGATAAGGGAAAAGCATGAAAGAGTTTCTTCCGTATTGCCACTATAACTCACCGCAATGAATAGCGTGTTTTTATCCATAAATGAGGGAGGAGTATAATCCCGCAC
>CAZTWM010000134.1:0-3805 GCA_964617935.1 uncultured Thermoplasmatales archaeon
CTCAAGATCTGCTGGCGTAGGCCATCGCCGGTTCGAATCCGGCCCCTCGCATTTTGCCACAAAAAGTTTTTTAAAATCATTGGGGATAAATGTATATGAAGAAGATTATCATAGCGGGTTTGATTTTTGCCATCGCTATCTATGCATTTGCTCAGCCGACAATAAATAGTGTAAGCGATTCTCCGGACCCTGTTGAAATGCCGGGTTATAATAATATAACGGCAGACATAACCAACGCCACAGATGCGTGGGTGGAAATTAGTTATCCCAATGCCACCCTGATGGGCAACTTTTCCATGACCAATATAGCATCAACAACCACCTGGTATTACAACCACAGTTATTCCTATCCAGACCCCCTGGGCACCTATTCCTATGTTGTTAAGGCACATAATGCAACGGGATGGGTAACATCCGCCACCTACAACTTTGTCCTCCAGGACACAACTGACCCGGTGTCAAGCGTGGATACAATTTCCCCATACTGGTATAATGCTGCGTCAACCATAACAGCAACAGCAACTGATAACTATGCCGTTGCCAATGTTTCTCTCTGGTATCGTTACAGCAACGATAACGCAACATGGGGTTCATGGACATTCTTTGGTAAAGATACAGCATCTCCATGGCAGTGGAGTTTTACATTCCCAAGTGGAGAGGGCTATTATGAATTTTATTCCATAGCAAATGACACCGCTGGCAATACTGAAGCGGCGCCAGGGACGGCGGATGAAATTGCTGCCTATGATTCGACGGCGCCATCATCAAGCGTTGATTCCATGACCTACTGGCACACTTCACTACCAGTTTCAATAACGGCAACAGCCTCCGATTCCCTCTCAGGAGTAAAGGAGGTGAGTTTGTATTATAGATATAGCTCTGATAATTCAACATGGTCTTCATGGCAATTATTCTCCACCGACTCCTCCTCGCCATGGCAATGGAGTTTCAGTTCCCTGAGTGGAGACGGATATTATGAATTTTATACCATAGCAGAAGATAATGCAGGAAATACAGAAACGGCACCTCTTATACCCGATGAAAACATGGGTGTGGATACAACTGCTCCATCAACATCCATTTCCGCCTCTCCCATATCAGGAGTGTATATCTCTCCCTCCTCCACCATCACTCTCTCAGCCACAGATGCCACGTCCGGTGTTGCCTCCACATATTATCGTATATGGAATGGCTCATGGCATCCTTCCCCTGGCACAGGAGTGGGAAAATCAAATAATTTCTATGTCTACTCAGGCTCCTTCCATCTCACCAAATCAGGGACAAATTATGTGGAATATTATAGCGATGATGTGGCGGGAAATGAGGAAAGCACCCATAACAGAAGTTATGTCGTCGACAACACAGGACCTTTGATAAGTAATGTGGCTGCCACGCCCCCCACCCAGATACCCGGAGCCAGTGTAAATATTACATGTACTGTGGGAGACACTGGGGCGGGGGTAAGCGGGGTTTATCTGGAGGTAACCTATCCTGATTCTTCTTTTGCAAACTTCACCATGAATCATATACCATGCACCACATATTATAGGGAAGAGATATATAACACACCAGGAACATATGATTTTACCATATATGCTGTCGATAATCTGGGGAATGCGGTAAAGACTGGTGTATATCACTTCACCATAACAAGTGCAAACAATCCTCCTGCAACTCCCTCCACACCATCAGGAACAACATCTGGATATACTGGTATATCATATACATATACCACAGCCACAACAGATCCTGATGGGGATTCAGTTTATTACTTCTTCGACTGGGGAGATGGAAGCAACAGTGGATGGATTGGTCCATATACATCGGGCTATTCAGCAAGTGCATCCCATATATGGAGCAGTAGTGGAACATATCATGTAAGGGTAAAGGCAAAGGATGTAAACAATGCGGAGAGTGGATGGTCTCCATATCTTTCTGTTACCATATCAAGTGCAAACAATCCTCCTGCAACTCCCTCCACACCATCAGGAACAACATCTGGATATACTGGTATATCATATACATATACCACAGCCACAACAGATCCTGATGGGGATTCAGTTTATTACTTCTTCGACTGGGGAGATGGAAGCAACAGTGGATGGATTGGTCCATATACATCGGGCTATTCAGCAAGTGCATCCCATATATGGAGCAGTAGTGGAACATATCATGTAAGGGTAAAGGCAAAGGATGTAAACAATGCGGAGAGTGGATGGTCTCCATATCTTTCTGTTACCATCAACCCCTCAAATGCTCCCCCTGTAACATCCTATTCCCTCAATCCATCGGTTCCAACTGGAAAGAATGGATGGTATCTCACCAATGTTACTGTAACTCTGTTTGCAACCGACCCTGAAGGAGATGCCATATTATTCACAAAATACCGTATAGATGGCGGGGGATGGATAACATATACAGCACCATTTACAATCACTGAAGACGGTGCGCATCTACTGGAATTCTACAGCCAGGATGATAAGGGAAGCACGGAGGAGGTGAAGAGTGCCAGTATAAACATAGACAGATCCAAACCTCACATCACCATACAGCGACCCATGACAGGCTACTTATACCTTTTCGACCGCCAGATATGGCCCCTTGCCAGCGGGAACACCATAATAATAGGCAGAATACTTGTGAGAACCGTTGCCTATGATGCCCATTCAGACATAGAAAATGTTACATTCTATGTTAATGGAATGGTTGAGAGCATAGATACCATGTATCCCTATGAGTGGCTCTGGAGGGGAGCAGTGGGCTATTATTACCTCAGTGCCGTGGCTTACAATAAGGCGGGTCTGAAGGAAGAAACAGACCCGATACTGGTATACATATTCAGCCTATAATGGAATGCTTCATCATACTCGTTGAACCAAAATATGCAGGCAATGCTGGCTCTGTCGCCAGGGTGATGAAGAACTTTGGATTTAAGAATTTGGTGATGGTGAACCCTTCCTTTTCCATAGATGATGATGAATGCAGGAAATATGCTGTCCATGCACAGGATGTGATAGAAAATGCCATCATAATTTCATCCTTCGAGGAGGCAAATGGGATGGTTGATTACATGGTGGGAACCACGTCCATTGAAAGCAGAAATGACAGGCACCATCTGAGGAAGGCTTTGATGTCGGAAGAGTTTGCCCACAAAATACATAAAATGGATGGAAAGGTTGGAATATGTTTTGGGAGAGAAGATTACGGGCTTTTGAATGAAGAAATAGAGAAATGCGACCTCCTGGTTAAGATACCGACAAGCGATATATACCCATCCATGAATTTATCCCATGCTGTTGCCATTGTTTTATATGAAATATATTCCCAGAAATATGAAGCAAAGGAAGTGATTCCCGCCAGCAGGATGGAAAAGGAGAAGATGTATGAATTTTTTGACCAGTTGCTGGATGCAATAAAATATCCTGAATATAAAAAGGAGAAGACGCGCATACTTTTCAGACGGGTAATGGGAAGATCCATGCTTTCCAAGTGGGAATATCATACCCTCATGGGGGTATTCAAAAAGGCGATAAAGGCGGCGGAAAAAAAATAGTTGTGTTGGCACCTCTGCCATAAAAACTGGAGAGAAAACCAGAATGCATATGCCATATTTTCAAGTAGGAGGGAAAATAGTTATCAAATATTTTTATTCTTCCTTTCTTTACAATTTCTCCTTCTTTTGTACATACCATGATCTGACAGAACTTCTTATGTACATCCATACCTGCATGCAACATTTTACCGCCTCCTTCATCATATATATGGAGAGGGGCTTTAACATATCATCAGCACCTTCACATCGACG
>CAZTWM010000135.1:0-3718 GCA_964617935.1 uncultured Thermoplasmatales archaeon
CCAGCATCGGTGACTTATCCAATTTATCTTCGCATTAATTATACCGCCGCCGACCTTGCTGCGGCGGGACTAACGGAAGATGAATTAAGAGGTATAGCATACTGGGATGAAACATTAGGAAGATGGTTGTTGTATGATGCTACAGGGGTCAATACAACAAACTTTGGTGTCTATGAGGGGTATGTCTGGGCTTATATACAGGAAGGTGAGTTATCTCCAAAAGTTCCTGTTGGTGGCCCATTTAATTGGCAATCAATGATCGAAGATCCCAAGATTGCAGTAGACGAAAATGGAGGGAGATTGGAACCAGGTGATACTATTTGTTATACCATCTGGATAAACAATACTGGAGATATGGATTCACTTGATAATCCTGGCAACGAATTTGAAGACTTAATCCCCGATCACACCTCTTATGTCTCGGGTTCTCTGGAAATAAATGATATTCCAAATGATGATGATATCAGTGATGGTATTGGGTATGATGCGGCTAATAATAAAATTATCTGGAACGGCGACATTCCTGCCCACGGTTCTATAAAGATTAGATTTTGTGTTACAGTAGATAATGATGCACCTTCGGCAACCGTTATTTCAAATCAGGGAATTGTTTACTATGACAGTAATGGTGATAGAGTAAATGACGCAGAAGAGCCTACAGATGACCCAAATACAGCAACATTCAATGACCCAACAGATGTGCTTGTTGATACTGTTCCACCATGGTCATGGCTCACCGTCACTCATGACCCAGATGGCTATATATGTGGCTCATCCACATTCCACATAATGGGAAATGACGACAGTGGAATATGGAAAATATACTATAAAATTGATGGAGTGCAGTATGAGGGAGAGTGGAATGAAGAAGTTCATTTTCAACTGAATGAAATACATGGATATTCACCTGGAAAACATACCATTGAATACTGGGCTGTGGATAGTGTGGGAAATGAGGAAACACTCCATCATACTGGAACCTATATTCTTGATACCATTGCACCCTCCACAACCATATCATTTGATGGCATTTCAGAGGTAACAGCATCCCAAATATGGAGGATAACGCCTCAGACATTCATTGTTCTCCATGCTGCTGATGGTGGATGTGGTGTTTCCTCAATATATTATAAAATAGATGATGGAAACTGGGAGAGATATACGGAACCCTTTACCATTGATGGAGAAGGTGTCCACATTCTCTACTATTATGCTGTGGATAGATTGGGCAACAGGGAAACAATGGCAAGCATGACGATACAGGTAGGTGGAGGAGAACCAACCACCTCATGTCATCTTAATCCCTCATCGCCAGATGGAGAGAATGGATGGTATCTGCAACCTGTAACGATTACAATAGAAGCAACAGATGATGCAAGTGGTGTGGCAAAAACCTTCTATCGCATAGATAATGGAGATTGGAAAGAATATAACGGTGCATTTGAGGTTGGAGATGGAAATCATGTGATTTCATATTACAGCGTGGACATTGCTGGCTTTGTGGAAAAGGTAAAGACAAAGGAGATAAATGTAGATATGTATGCACCTCAGATAAACATGGAAAAACCAAAAGCATGGCTTTACATTGCCAATAGAGCCATATTGCCATTATTGAGCAATGAACCCATAATCATTGGAAAGATAACAATAGAGGCAACCATTGTCGATGCTGCAACCTCTGGTGTGCACAACAGTGTATTGTATGTGGATGATATAGTGAAAGCAGAAGGGAGCGGGCAAATTTCCTACACTCTGGATGAAACCCTGTTCGGATGGCATACCATAAAGATTGAGGCAAAAGATGTTGCAGGAAATACAGCGACAGCAGAGATGAAAATACTGGTTTATAACCTTAACATAATAAAAAATAGTCTGTAAAACATTATCTCCTCCCTTTCTCTATATTTTTGTAGCATCTGTGAAATCATGAAAAGAGCATTAACATGTTTAATTTTTATTATTTTTACCCATAACAGCAATAAATGGAGAAGAAGGTGTAAACATTGATGGCAAGGATTTCACAAAAGGAAGTGAGGTAAGAAATATATTCAATCTCTAATCCTAAATTACATTAATCTTCTTTCCTGGCATTTCTCAGATAAATCCTTGCCACCTCCACCTCCTCTGCCACCTCCATTATCTTCTTCCTCAAGTCTGGAGGGAGATTATTATTTTTCAAATCTTGGGAGAGTTTTATAAAATCGGGGCGTGAGTATTTTTCATATATCCCCTCTTCCTTCAAAATTTTTTCCAATGTTTCCTTTTCCCTGAAATTTATATTCTGATAAAATTTCACATTTGCTATTTTATCACTCCCATAAATATACTGCACATCATGCTTTTTTGCATATTCCATCAGTTTATTCTTTATCTCCTCTTTTTCCATCTCCAGTTTATTTATTTCCCTGGTTAACTCCCAGTATCTGTTAACCAGTTTGAAACCATCCTCCTCCTTTATTTCCTCCACTTCCATTTCCTGCAACATCTCTGAATGTTTGAAAAGAGGACACACTGGCATATACCCGCAATAACTGCATAATGCAGATTCTTTTGGCGGGAAAAGCCCTTTCTCCTTCGCTTTTTCTATTTCCTCTATTTTTTCAATCACTTCCTCTCTTGTCCCTTCATAACTTTCCTTCCTTATCCTTATCTCTCTATTGAAAGCAAGGAAGTGCCATACAAGTTCGATTTCTTTAATGCCGTATAGATGATCCACTGCAAGGGCATATAATGCAAGTTGGCAGTCCTCCTCTATCTCTTTTTGTGAAGGAAGATAGAGAGATGTCTTATAATCATGAACTTCATATACCCCATCTCTCTCCGTTAATCTGTCTATAACGCCCTTCACCCAGTATTTTTCATTGAGAGGAAAATAAACATTCTTTTCGAGTGCTATTGTCCTTCCCTCATCAAATGGTTTGTATTCATTGTAGTATTCAATCAGATATTTCTCTCCCATTTTCCTGTAATTCTCGATATCATATTCTTTAACAACAAATATCCTCTCATCCATTTTCCTTTTCCATCGCTCATTGTAAAAGTTCAACAACTCATCCAAGGAGCAGGTTTTTTCGTACAGTTTGTCCCTGTAAAGTTTTTCCAGTGCTTCATGCACCCTCGAGCCCATAAATGCCTCCACACTCTTCCTCATGGGCTGTATTTTTTCAATATATGCCAGTTTGAATTTTAATGGACAATTCTCATAGGATGATATGGCGGAATATGAATAGGTGATTCCTCCCATAATGTTAAAGTAGTGGGGTAATTAAAATTTAATGTATTCTTTTGAAATAAACATCCTGTATGGAGGTATCTGCATGGTATATTCCATTACTTTCATAATATTTTGTTTCTATCCATCCACCTCCCTTTATTTTCAGTAACTGATTTTCAAATACAAGAACTTCCAGCTGGTAACTTCCATTTCCCATTTCCATATACATGCTTATTTCTTTGGTTATCCTTCCCTTAATTTCACCTATGGAAATTTCCTTTTTCTCCACCGCTATCTCTTTCCATTTTTCGAGAAGATAGGCAACAATTTTAATATCTCCAGACTTACCTCCTGTATTTGTCAGATATATTATGGCTGAAATATTCACCTTCCCCTCACTTTCTGAATTTTTCAAAATATACATGGCATCGACACTGAGATTGCTTTTCTTTTTACCATGGGAATAAAGAAATACAGAGGATATAATAACCAGAGAAATCAAAG
>CAZTWM010000136.1:0-3612 GCA_964617935.1 uncultured Thermoplasmatales archaeon
GAACCTCAGGAGAAGAAAGATTGTCAAATTTTTTGTTATGGCAATCTGCAAATTCGTTGCTTTGTTTCCATGATGTATACTGGCCAAGTTTTCGAAAAAGAGATTTCCTGAAAACAATCAAAATATATCAGAGGAGAAGAAATGAATTACAGCGTCTTGAGTAGAATTCTTTTCTTATTCGCCTTTATATTTACAGCCATATATTTTATCATGAAGCAAATTGACAAAAGCAGATTCATAGGAATAATCATTTCCCTATTATTCCTTTTTCTTATTCATCTGATGATGGAAAATAAAAAATAACCAGAATTTTTTAAAAAATTCATGCCTACGTGCTTATTCCTTTATGCCTATGGCATAGAATTGAGGAAAGAAGTTGAACTCTATGCCTTCCTCTATGGACTTCAGGTAATGCTCTTCCCATTTCTTTATTTCTTCCATACTAAGTCCTTCTCTCTTTAAAACATTCCAGTAAAAGTCTCTCGCCTTTAGATATGACTGCATGTCCTCGTCACAACTCCATATCCTGAGATTTCCCAGCCCCACCTCTGTTTTTAAACCTGCCCTCACAAACAGCATTCTCAATTTTCTTCCTATGTATGGGTCTCCTCCCCTGTTCTTTATAGCTCTCCCTGCAAATATTTCATCCACTTCTTCATATGGAGGCCAGTGAATCTTTCCCCCAAAATCCGGCTCTAAGGAAGCGACCACTCTGCCCCCTTGCTTCACCACCCTTGCCATTTCATTAACCACCTTCTGTGGCTCCTCCACCCACATGAGCAAAAGATTGCATATGGCAATATCGAAGGTGTTGTCTTTGAAAGGTAATGAATGGGCATCCCCCATGCAGAGAGAGACATTTCTAATTCCCACAAGCATTTTTTCCGCTATCTTCACCATCTCCTTTGAATCATCTATGGCAATGACATGACCTGCTGTATGATTGCATATATCTCTTGTGACAGCACCATTTCCGCACCCCACATCCAAAACAAGTTGGGCATCCTTCAATCCTGTCTTTATGTATATGGGCTCCCTTTCTTCAGCAGTTTCCAGAGCCTGCTGTTCCAGTTTGCGAATGAAATGTTCCAGTTCTTCCTTACTCCTGTTGTGGGGCACAAAAGAATATATAGATGCATTAATAGGTTTTTGGTTGGGTGAAAAGGCAGACAGTAGTTGTCCTCGCACAAATGTCATAATCACATTGCCCTCATGATTGCAGCCTCCATAGAAAAGAGAATCAATGGATGATGAGGTAAGGAGGTATCATCTCCATTATTTTTTCATTTTTTCCATGAAAGTAAACATGTCTGCATTTTGGAGTGGCGTCAATCATTTTTTTAATCATGTCTTTGTCAATGTTATCCAGAGCATATCTGGCAGCCATATGCCCGAAGGCAACATTTTTTTCCAGGGCAACTTCAGTGAAGCGGGGGGCATAATGCCCTCCTCCTATTCCTATGGCAACCTCATATCTTTTTTCTTCCATTTCCAAAATCACCTCCGCCACCGCCCTGCATGCTTTCATATCATTCCATTCTTTTTCTGTGCTACCTACTTCAATGAAAAAGCAGGGTTTTTCCATATAGGGGCCGTGATGGGTCACCTCATAACATATCTCATAACCCTCTATCTCCTTTTCCTTCAGCAGTTCAAGGGCATTTCTCATAAGCAGCGGGAAGGAGGGAACGAGCGTTCTTTCCTTTCCCCCATACTCTGCCTTTCCATAATTTCCTATGGGGTGAACACTCAGTGTTTTTTTGCCTGTTTTTGAGGAATGGCGGGAAGCAAAGACGAATACATCGGGAGAAAAACCCATGGCTTCCACCTCCTTATCTATATTATCATGGTAAATATGTTCATCATCAATTACATAAATAATTCTCTCATCCTGCATGTAAATTCCATTTTTTTCCCTCCATTTCTCCATCTCAAGAAGAATTTCTGCCATATTTTTGCTGGCTTTATCCTTTTTTGAGGCAACTATGCAGAGCATGAAATGTTATGCATAACATGCATATAACCTATGCGTGAAAAAAGAATTAAGGATGTGAGGCGTGTTTATATTATTTTCAGAAACATAACTAATTTTATCAAAGCCCTATCAGTCATATCTTATACTAAAATCCTTCTCTCCCCTTGGTTCTTCATATTCCACCTCCACCTTTGTTACATTTGCCATAGGCGAGCCAGTATGACACCATTTTATCATCTCCTCCACCTTCTCATCTTCTCCCTCAAAAACTGCTTCGACACTTCCATTGGGCAGGTTGCGAACCCATCCTCTTACTCCTATACGGTCTGCCATCCCCTTTGTATGGGCTCTGAACCATACTCCCTGTACTTTTCCATGAACAATCACATGAGCACGTTTCATGTTTGTTATACCAACAGGAAATATAAAGTTTAAATAGATGGAAGAATATAGGAAATGTGATAGGAATCCTCACCTCCAACTTCTCCCTCTATCATGATTTGATAGATTCATTGCGTAAAAGAGAAATTCCCTTTGTCTCCCTTACCTTCAAAGATAAAATTCCATCCAATGTGGATGTGGTGATAACATCATATGAAGATGATGTGAGATTTCAGAATGCTGTGATATGGAGAGGAGAAGATGTGGACAACATAATAGACAGGGCAATAATGCTTTCTTACAGCAAAAAGACGAACATAATTTTCGGCATAGACCCAGGAGAAAACATAGGGATTGCCATCTATGACAATGAAAAACTCATAAGAAAGTTCGTAACCACCTCTCCAGAACAGGCGGCAGATTTCATAAAAAGGTATATTAAGGAGGTAAAAGCAGATGAAGTGACGGTGAGAATAGGCAACGGTGCACGCCTTGTGAGGAACAGGATAATAAATCTTCTCATGGATGAGGAGGCGAGAATAGAGATAGTGGATGAGTCCAGCATTCCATGTGAGGATGATGATGCTGCTGCCGCCTCCACCATCGCCATGGCGGAGGGAGTGGAAATAAGAGGAAGGTTTAAGGTGGAGCCCAAGGATGGGGAGATAAGGGAAATGCAGAGATTGAGCAGGATAAAGAGCAGGAATATCACCATATCAAAGGAACTTGCAAGAAAGGTTTTGAGGGGTGAAATAGAACTGGAGGAGGCAATAAAGATGCAGAGAGAAAAAAATCAGGAATAACGCCACTTTTCGGGCAGCCTTCCCTCTCTTTTGTAATACTTAACCAGTCTCCTTATCTTTGCTTCTATGAGTTGTAACCTTCTCCTGTTATGCAGATCTCTTTTATTTTCGGAAAGATGTTTCATCAAATTTGCCCTTTTATCCAGCAGATTGCTCAAATCTTCAGGTATTTCGGGCAGCAAATCATGCTCTTCCAGAACCTTTGTTATTTTTTTGCCCAATGCCGCTTTAACATCGGGCACACCATAGGAATCACGGAGAATCAAGCCAATGGTGGCAGGCTGCTTTCCCTCCTCAGCCAGTTTTATTATTAATTCTTCGATTTCCTCTGGCTTCAGACTCCATTCTGGATGCTGTCTTTCCACTGGATGCTTTGAGCCAGATTTGCCCCTTCTCCGTGCATGCATTCGTGCCATTGACACGAAATAATCTTTTAATATATAAAGGTTGCAG
>CAZTWM010000137.1:0-3523 GCA_964617935.1 uncultured Thermoplasmatales archaeon
ACATCCTTGGTTATTCTTTTACTGAATCCTCCTGGAACCAGAGTGCAGGGTTGCACCTCCCTTCCCCCAAGCAGTGCTGTCATGTAATTTGTCGCCTCCTTTATGCGAAATGCCTTTTTGACAAGCTCATAATCTCTTTCAGCTATCTCTATTGCACTCTCGGCATTTACATAATCAGGGAGGGCAAGAAAGTAGAGGTGAAGAATGTGACTCTGGATGTGGGAGCTTATGAGCATCATCTCTCTTATTTTCTCTGCATTTTCTGGAACTTCAATCTCCAAGGCATTTTCTACAGCTTTTATGCTTGCAAGTTCATGGGCTACGGTGCATATCCCACACACTTTACCTGCCAGCTCATGGATATACATGTAATTTTTCCCTTTCATAAACGCCTCAAAGTATCGTGAACCCTCATGAACACCAAATATCACACGCCTGATTTTGTCATCTTCCAGTTCTACACTAAGATTGGCGTGTCCTTCTATTTTTGCTATCTCCTTAATCTTTATTCTTCTTTCAGCCATGATATAACCTCCTTAAATTTTTCATATGAAAAAAGGGAAAGACTCTCTATTATCTCATCTTTGGTGAATCCCATCTCCTGAAGAATCTTTATGTGCCCCTTGATATTGGCATCCTCATATGTGCCGCGGCAACCAAGGCACATTTTTCCATTACTCGGGCAGAGTGCCTTGCAGCCGCCCCTTGTTATGGGCCCCAAACATAGATAGCCATCATCAAGGAGGCAGTTATTCTCTCGCAGGGAGCATTCCACACACACGCTGTATTCCTTATCCCGGTATTCTTTACCAATAATAAGTGATGTTATAAGTTCAATCAACTCATCTTTTGAGAAGGTGCATCCATAAATATTGTAGTCCACATTTACATAATACTCCAACGGTTTGGGATCTATGGGCACATCTGGAGGAAAACCATCATAAACATCCATGGCTTCCTTTTTGGGCATCATGTTCACCAGTCCAGGCACTCCTCCAGTGACGGCACATGTTCCCAGAGCCACCAGTATTTTACTCTCCTTTCGTATCGTAAGTAATTTTAGTACCTCTTCTCTTGTTGTCGGTGTTCCTTCCACAAAGGCTATATCTACGGGCATCTCGTTGTACTCTTTGGCGAGCCTGAAATTTTTTATATTTAGGTATTCAAGAATTTCAAGAATTTTTGCCTCCAAGTTGAGAAACTGCACAGAGCAACCCTCACAGCATGAAAGAGAAAATATGCCTATATTCAATCTATCACCCCCTGCACCTCGTGCGGCTTTTCAATAAATTTAAGAGATTCATTCAGAGAGAATACAGGGCCATCTCTGCAAACATACAGGCCGCCGACGGCGCAATGCCCGCATATTCCTATGCCACATTTCATATTCCTTTCCAGAGATAGATACATCTCGCCTGTTGGAAAGCCGAGTTCCATAAGGGAAATGGATGTGTACTTCATCATTATGGGTGGGCCACACATCAGTGTTACAGTATCTGAAACGTGTTTTATCCTGTCACAAAGTGTTGTTACAACGCCCACATTCCCTTTCCAACCTTCTTCTGGCTCGTCCACTGTTAACAGAACATCCATGTGTTTTGACCATTCCTCTAATTTGTATTTGAAAAGCATCAGAGAGGGTTTTCTTGCGCCATAGAGCAATGTCACATTCCTGAACTTTTTTCTGTTGTTGCAAACATACTCGATTACTGGCTTTAATGGTGCCAGACCTATGCCTCCTGCTGCTATGAGGAGATTCCTTCCCTCCGCCCTTTCTACGGGCCATCCATTGCCAAAGGGCCCTCTTATTCCAACATAATCTCCCACGTTCATCCTGTGAATCTTTTTTGTAATGTTTCCCACAGCTCTTATTGTTAAATCTATACTTTTTTCATTTCCACCAGAAATTGATATTGGTGCCTCTCCATATCCAAAAATGCTGAGTTCTACAAACTGTCCGGGTTTGAATTTGAGGGGCGATGATATAACAAAAGTTTTTGTATCTGGGGTTTCCTCTATTATATCAGTTATTCTGGCTACAGCAGGAAGATATGGATTATTCATTTTATCAACCTCCTTACAACTGCATGGATATCTATTCCGGCAGGACAAACCTCACTACATCTTCCACATCCGGTGCATGCATAGACACCGTATCTCATAACCGGAAAAACAAATTTGTCATATATCCTGTATCTCACCCTTGCTTTTCTCTCCTCTCTGAAATTCTCTGCAGAGGTCTTTGCATACTCATAAAGATGACATGAGTCCCACACTCTTATTCTTTCTCCAGTACTGCCATCAATATTTGTCATGTCTTTCACATCGAAGCAGTGGCATGTGGGACATATGAAATTGCATTTCCCACAGGAGACACATTTTTTTCCGAGTTCTTCCCATATTGAATCATCAGCCCTGTTTTTTATCTTATGATAATATTTTTTTATATCTTGCAGATTCGTTTTCACTTTCCGATTTATCTTGGTTTCTACGGATTTTATTCTTCGAATTTTTCTCATTTCATCTTCCTCGGATGCCTCCTCAAAAAATCTGCCATCAATCAATTCTTCCCCTCTCTTACTGCCAATATCAACATAGAAATGGGAGCCAATGTCTGTAAACCAGAGATCATATTTCTCTGGCACCATTCCTCCGAAGGCGGTGCAGAAGCAGGATTCTTTTGGATAGTCACAGGAGATGCCTATAATTATAGCATTCTCCCGCCTTTTCCTGTAGTAAGGATCCTCAAATTCATCCAACATATATCTATCCAGAACCTCAATAGCATTAACATCGCAACCACGCATGCCGAAGATTACGCTCTTATCATCACCTTCCTGCGGAAGATAGTCCTCAATCTCAACTCCTCCATTTTTTTTCTCAAACCTGAAAAATTTTTGTTCAGGAGGGAAAAATATGGGTTTTACGGATATTTGTGTTCTATATGGGAGATTTATTATGTCCGATGTATCCTCTATCTTAGAAATTTTTGAAACACCGTTTTCCTCAACAGGAGCATAAAGAATGTATTTCTCTTTAAGGTATTCCAAGAATTCATTTACTCTGTTTTTAGCAATTTTCACTCCCATATTTATCACACTTTACGTGTTAATGCCATATCTAATAATAAATTTTTTGTACTTTAGGGGTGTTGAATTGTAAATTTTTGCATTTTAATCAATTAAAATTTCCAAAATTATAACATTGAATGCCCTAAAATTATAATTTTGGATTTTAAATAAAAGTGAGGGAATGCCTCAAAAATCAGAAATTCTTAGGCTCAATCTTTTCTGGCCATGGCTCTCCTTTGAGGTATTCGTCTATTGCCCGTGCACCTCTCTTTCCATCTCCCATGGCAAGAACCACCGTTGCTTCACCGCGCACCGCGTCGCCTCCTGCAAAAACTCCTTTCATGGTTGTGCGGTATTTTTCATCCACTATCAATGTGCCCCATTTTGTTACTTTCAGTTCTGGAACTTCCTGATAAAGAACCTTGTTGGGTCTCTGTCCAATTGCAAAAACA
>CAZTWM010000138.1:0-3520 GCA_964617935.1 uncultured Thermoplasmatales archaeon
ATTTTCCACATGCCTCACTATCCATTTTATCTTCGCATTCGTCAGTTTCACCATGCTGTCTGGTGAAACAGCAAAGCGAAATAATTTCCGTACTCTACACTTGACAATACACTTCCGAAAATTTTAAAAAGAAAATGCATTTACAGAAAATCGGGGGTTCTGGAACAGAGATAGTTCTGGTATTGCAGCGAATCACCCCCACTGGAGGTGGTCGCAATGAAAGTATTGGGAAAACACATAATAGCGGAATTGTACGGTGTTTCGAGTGACCTCATCTCCAGGGAGGAGAAGGTGAGGGAAATCGTCGATAAGGTTATAGAGGATGCAAAAATAGAGGCAGTGGGTTCTGTATACAAGCAATTTGAACCCCATGGGGTAACATGCATCGTTCTCATATCAGAATCACACATCTCCATTCATACTTGGCCGGAATATGAGCTCGTTAATCTGGATGTTTTTACATGCGGCGACTCCCAGCAGGCGGAAGTGGCTTTTCAATCATTTTTAAAATATTTTGCTCCAGAATCTTACAGACATTACGTGCTGGACAGAGGCTAAAATGGACAGGATAGAGAGGCAGATAATTTCCCTTCTTTTTCATAACCCTTCTTCAATATGGCGTCTTATAGATTTTCAGGATGCGTCTCTCCCAGAATTTTTTGGTATCATGGGAAAAATGGAGAAAGAGGGTATAATAGCAATAAAAAATGGCAGGGTGGAATTGACGGAAAAGGGAAAAGGAATTGCAAAAGATATTTCCTATGATGATTATCGCTGCCCTTACTGTGATTCCACTGGCTATAGAATAGCAAAGGAGGTGGAGGAGATCTACAGAAAAATAGTGGAGCGCCGTCCTCTTCCCGTCGAGATATACGACCAGGGTTACATAAGTACAGAAACGGTGCTGCGAAAACTGGCTTTCATAATGGAGAGGGGGGACGCAAGCGGAAGCATATTTGTTGTTGGAGACGATGATTTATTCAGTGTTGCCCTTGCTCTAACAAAAAAACCTGAAAGAGTGGTTGTGGTGGATATAGATGAAAGAGTAATCAATTACATAAATGAGGTAGCCAGAGAATACAACCTCCCTCTAAAAGCATACATACAGGATGTAAGGAAAGAAAATGGAAGATTCAGGGGGATATTTGATGTTTTTGTAACGGACCCAGTGGAAACCCTTCCGGGGATAAAATTGTTTTTATCTAGGGCAATCTCCTCCTTAAAAGGAATTGGCTCCTCTGGCTATTTCGGACTTACAACACTTGAGGCATCCAGAAAAAAATGGTATGAAATACAGCATATGCTGCATGACATGGGATTTGTTATAACCGACATAAGGCGAAGATTCCAGGTTTATCCTGATGATGGGAGGAACTTTTTCTCCTTCCAGGAAAAACTTCCAATAGTGAAAAAACTGGGATGCAGGATAGATTATAACTGGTATAGGTCTGCTCTTTACCGTGTTGAAGCAGTTGAAAACCCAAAACCTCTTATTGAAGGAGATGTGGAAATAGATGAAGAGTTTTACAGAGACGATGAAAGTTGGGCAACTCCCTATTGATTACAGAGTGTAACTCCTTAATACTTCAGGAATATATTCTATCAGGTCACCAGCCACCATTCCATAGCCGTAATCTTCGAACGCCATATTCCCTGCCATTCCGTTGATAAAGGCTGCCATGCAGGCTGAATGAAATGGTGTTATTTTTTTAGAAAGCATGCATGCTGTTATGCCAGCGAGAACATCTCCCGTGCCGCCAACGGTCATGGCTTCATTATGAACAACATTCATCTTCACTCTTTCCCCATCACTTATTATGTCCACGGCCCCCTTGAGCAGTATGGTGGCATTTCTTTTTTTTGCCTCCTCCATAACAATTTTTTTTCTCACATCCACATCTTGGGAAAGAGATATACCTGTAAATTTTTTAAATTCTCCTGCATGCGGGGTTATTATTGTCCTCCCATTAAAATCGATATCCCTCACTGCTGAAATGGCATCTGCATCTATGACGAAAATTTTTTTATCCAGATATTTTTCAACAAGCACCCTGCATGCTTCCATGCTTTTCTCATTCTTTCCCATTCCAGGACCCAAAAGAATAACATCTGCCTTTTCTATTATATCCTCGATTTCATCTATGTTGTGGGATGAGAAATAATTCCCCTTCATTTCTTTAACGATGAGTTCTGGAGCAAAGGATGCCACCACCTTCCATACCCTTGAGGGAGTGCATACATAGGCAAGGTCGCACCCGCTCCTTAAAGAAGCCATGCCTGCCAGGGCTGGTGCCCCCGTGTAGGGACCACCTCCAATGACTGCCACAATTCCGTTGTCTCCTTTATGTCCATCTTTTTTTGGCTTTGGATAATAGAGCATTTCTCCAGCACCCACATACTTTTCTGCCTCTTCAGGAATTCCTATGTCCGCCACCACTATATCATCGCATATCTTTTTCATTCCATCCTTTATGAAGTGGAAGGTAACGGTCCTGTTTGCTTTTATGAAAATATCTCCTCCCATACCTGATGGAACATCCACAGAAAGAATGTATTTACCCGCTTTGTTCACCGCCTCCACCATCTCCCTGTATGGCTCCCTCAATTCACCTTTTATTCCAACCCCAAGAAGGGCGTCCACTATGCCATCGCATTTCTTAATCTGTTCTTCAAGATTTTCTGGTGTGTATGGAAAAATTGGCACTCCCATTGCCTTTGCTTTCCTATAATTCCTTTTTGCCAGTGAAGTCTTTGGCTTTCCAGCATATATCACCACAGCATTTTTTATATAACGGGCTGCCACATAGCCGTCCCCCCCATTATTGCCTGTTCCACATAGAACAAGCCATTTTTCATAGGGCAGTTTCTTTGTCTCCTCCGCCACCGCTCTGCCGGCATTTTCCATTAAAGTTTCTGCTCCCACTCCAAACCATTCTGCATTTTTGTCCAGAACCTTTGTTTTCATTTCCATGGTTAAGATTTAAATTGAGATATAAATATTATTGTGCGGAAGGAAAAAGGGGGTGGATGCATCTTTCACTCACCTTTGGATATCTTTATAGAAATTTCTGATATATTCATCAAAAAATGGTTTTTGCCACACAGTATATATTGGGAAATATCCGATGACTTTCTCCTTTGCCTCCTCAAAATAAAAGTGAGTAAGTTGTTCTGTGGTGGTTGTCCTCCCGAAAATTTCGGGGAGTAAAAAAGATGCGTTACTCTGCCTGCTTATTTTTTCTCCCAGATGGATGAATCCTTTTGCAAATGATTCCATGGAATTTTTTATATCTTGACCCACATCAGCCGTCATGCCATACATGTCATAACCTGTAAAGTTAAATTTATCTATTGGAACTTTCAACCTCACTGTTCCATTAGCATTGAATACATCCATATCCACAAGCCCCCTCAACCATCCCTGCCATCCAATTTTTCCTGAAAATACTTCCCTTAATTTTGGAAGGATTTCCCGGGAAAAATTTAATGCTCTTTTCCAGCCAAGCACAAGTTCCAGCTC
>CAZTWM010000139.1:0-3519 GCA_964617935.1 uncultured Thermoplasmatales archaeon
TTGCTATGTCCTTCCCAATCTGCAATAACTTTAAATAGACATAAAAACTTTCTTTAGTGATTGGTATGGAGGAGATATACGGAATTGAAGAGTTTAAAGCAAATTTCAGGAAGGTGATAGACGAGATAGACATGATTGTGAAAGGCGCCTATAAGGAAAAGGAGGCACTTGAAAAACTGAAAAGAATTTTTTCTGACGAGCAGATAAAAAGACTGGAAGAACTCATGGAAGCAATGAGGAAAAGAATAAAGGATGCGGAGGACAGGGCTCTTGCTTCCCTGCAGGAGGCGGAGAGATACAAAAACGAACTTGAGAAGGAAAAGACGAGGCTGGAAAAGTTATGGGATGCCTACAAGAAGCAGGAGGAAGACCTCATGGAAATTGAAGGCAGGGTGGAAGAGTTCAAAAGCATGGTTGAGGAAAAGGAGAAGGAAATAGAGGAACTGCAGAAACAGATAAAGGGAATGGAGGAACTCAAAGAAAAATATGAAGTGCTGGATGTATTAAGAAATGAACTGGCTGAAAAACAGAATCAACTGGATGAATTGAAAGTGGAACTGGTTAAAGAAAGAGAGGCGAGGGCATCCTTGGAAAAAGAAGTGGAAGAATTGAAATCATACATTCCATATAAAAAACAGGTTGAGGAATTGACGGATAAATTGAAGGAACTGGAGCCATTGAAGGGAATGGAACATTATAAGGAAAAATATATGGAGATGGAAGAACTTTACAGGAAGGAGCAGGAAAGACTGGCGAAACTTTTCAAGAAATACGAGGAGTTGTCCAGAGAGCATGAAGAAGCAATGGAGAAATTGAATAAATGGGAGGAATGGTATAATGAAAATAAAGAATACATAGAGGCAGCATCTACCGCATTCAGCAAATTCAAACTGCCTGAGTAGTATCACTTCCTCTCCAAGTCTTCCCCCCCATGAAATATATTCTGGATGGAAGTATATAGATCTTCCATTCCTTCCCATGTTTCTGAGGACAGGGGAATTAAAGAAGTAGTTGCTTCCATTTCATGTATTATTTCCATAATTCCCTCGCTCAATTGGGAATATAAAGAGGAAGAGTGAATCAAATCATTTCTGAGTTTGTCCACATCTTTTCCCCATTCAATCATTCTTTTCAGTATATCCTTTTTCACTCTATCCACCTTTGTGAGAATATTTATCATGGGAACTTCAAGCCGAAACTGGGTTGTGGCTGAAAGCATCATCTGAGAGACAAAGTGGGCGGGCATTATTGCAAGGGCGGGGTCTATCAGAAATGCAAGAAGGGAGTTTTCTCTACCAAGAGAATCTATTATTACCCTCCCGGCGCTTCTGAAAACAAACAATTCCAGTTGTCCTGGAGTGTCAAATAGAACGTAATCTGTGGAGTATTCTCCCAGCCTTTCCTCCAGTTCTTTTGCATTGAGAGCCAGCATGTCAGCACATACAACCTGTGCACCATTTGGACCCAAATCATAATCTCTCATAACTTCCTCCAGAGAAATCCATTCTCTCACATCAATCTCGGGAGAATAGGGTATTTTCTTCACTCCCGGATCTAAATTCACTGTTATACTATCATACCCATTTCTCTTGCACCATTCATGGAATGAAGAGGTGAGGGTGCTCTTGCCCGAGCCTGCTGTCCCTACGAAATAAACATGAATCATTTCATATCCTCAATTCTTCCATATGCCTTATTCTCTTTTCAATCAATTCTCTTTTACCTATATCATGTCTTATAAAAATATCACCCTCCACATGCTTCAGGCATCTTTCGCATATTTCTTCAGCCTCCTCTATTTCTTCAGCAATTCCAACAACCGCCATGCTTCTGGATGTGGTGGTATATATGCGCCCATTTTCCTCATTAACGGAAGCATAAAACAAGAGGCCTCCTTCTCTTTTTATGGCTTCTTCATTAACCCTTATTTCTTTCCCCTTTTCAGGATTGATTCCATATCCTTTGGGAACAACATATTTACATACCGTACTCTTTTTATCAAAACCTATTTTTTTTCTGCTGAGTGTTCCCTCAACCATGGAGATGCATATTTCCACAAAATTACTCTTTAATATTGGGAGTACATTCATTGCTTCAGGGTCTCCAAATCTTGCATTTATCTCAATTACTTTAATTCCATCTCCAGTAAGCATGAACTGCCCATAAATTACTCCTCTGTATTTCCTACCCTCCCTGTCCAGGGCTTCTATTATTTTTTGAAGTATGATTGCCGCCTCCTCATATTCATTTACTGTCATGAAGGGCAGAATACCGCTTTTGTGGCTGTAAGAACCCATACCTCCCGTATTTGGTCCCTCATCCCCGGGAAGCAATCTTTTATGGTCCTGCACCGAGGGCATGGGATATATGGTGGAGCCGTCGCAGAATGCCTGGATTGTAAATTCCTCACCCACCATCTTTTCCTCGATTAAAACGCGGTGCTCTCCTCCCACGCCCTTTTCAATTATCTCCTTCACATATTTCTCCGCCTCCTGCAGGGTATGGAAATGGTCTCCTGCCACCTTCACCCCTTTCCCTCCTGTCAGTCCTATGGGCTTTATCGCCACCTCTCCATCCAGCATTTCAATGAATTCCATGGCTTTTTTTACATCAGAAAATGCCTCACACTTCACCCTTCCAGGTATTCTGTATTTTTCCATCAGATTTCTCATGAATTCCTTATTTGTTTCTATCTCCGCCGCTTCCTTTGTTGGAGAGGCAACCATTATTCCCTTTTCCTGCAGGGCATTTGTAACCCCTGCTTCTTCAGGTGCTTCAGGACCTATCACAGCCATCTCTATTCCGTTCCTCAGTGCATATTCAACAACTTTTTGTGCATCCTTTTCATCATGGAGAAAATAATGAGTGGCAATCCTTTTTATTCCAGGGTTGGAATTTTTCATGAAAGAATAAAGTTCTCCACCGCCCTTCACCACCGCCTCACATATGGCGTGTTCCCTCGCCCCACCTCCTATAACTAAAACCCTCATTAAATGATATAGCAGTATGGATAATAAATTTTTAGTCGAAATTATTTTAATTCTTCAATTTTCTCCAACTCTCCTTTTTTCAAATAATCAATAACCCTTTCAGCCGCATTTTTTATTTCCTCGCTCATCTCACCATACATACTTTTTGGCTGAATGCCCACAACCACTATCTCGGCATTGGTTTGTCTTTCAAGATGGGATATGAAAATGGATAGGGGCAGGGAATGGGTGGAAAAGGAAGCCCTTCCCATTTTATCTTTTGGTATCCTCCTTATTTCTCCTGGTTTGAGTCCCATATCTGCAGCATCCACAATCACAATCTTCTCTGGCTCATATCCTATTACCTTGCCCGCATAATTTTCCGGCACGGTGGCACAATCTATGGTTATCCATCCATCCTCCCTGAATTTACGTGCAATATGTATCCCAACGGCATCATCACCCTTCATCTCATTCCCTATGCCCACCAGAATGTTCATTGAGTTAATAGAAAAAACCATTTATAAATTTGTCATATAGTTGCATGGAA
>CAZTWM010000140.1:0-3476 GCA_964617935.1 uncultured Thermoplasmatales archaeon
GGAGGTTAAAATAGATGATGGAAAATGGAAAAATGCTACAGGAAAAATAAACTGGACATATCAAATGGACACAAAATTATTGAGCGATGGATTTCATATAATAAAAGCAAGGGCTTATGATGGCAATGAATACAGCGGCATCGTTTCCATAAAAATAAATGTGCAGAATAAAGAAGTTAAAGAGAAAGAGACTCCATGGATAATAATTGCAGGAGTTATAATCATTATTCTTGCTGGAATTTCAATATGGCTGTTGAGAAGAAAGAGAATTTAGAATAAAATCTCCAGCAAAAATAATTACATTTCATTCCACAATGAGCGTTTTTCCTGTCATCTCCTCTGGCTTTTCCATGCCCATTAAATGGAGGATGGTGGGGGCAATATCGCCCAGTATTCCATTCCTTAGCCCTACGCTTTCCCCTATTAAAATGAAGGGCACAGGATTGGTGGTATGTGCCGTTTTTGGCTCTCCTTTCTCCAACATTTCCTCCACATTTCCATGGTCTGCCGTGATTATGCATATTCCATCTTTTTCCATAACTTTTTTCACCACTTTTCCAATGCATTTATCCACCGTTTCCACCGCCCTGATGGCAGCCTCCCATACGCCTGTATGTCCCACCATGTCAGGATTGGCATAGTTGAGAACAATGAAATCATATTTTTCGCTTTCAATCCTTTTTATCACCTCATCCGTAACTTCAAGGGCGGACATTTCTGGCTTTAAATCATAGGTGGAAACCTTTGGAGAGGGAATGAGGCATCTATCTTCTCCTTCAAATGGCTTTTCCCTTCCTCCATTGAAAAAATAGGTGACATGGGCGTATTTCTCAGTTTCTGCAATCCTTAACTGTTTTAGCCCGTTCTTTGAAAGAATCTCGCCAAGGGTGTTTTTCAAATCCTCATTCTCAAAGGCAACGGGATTTCTCAATTTTTTATCATATCTTGTCATGGTGACAAAATGGACATGAATGGGTTCAAGAGGAAAATAGGAGAATTCGCTATCCACAAAGGCGGAGGTGAGTTGCCTCCCTCTGTCTGGTCTGAAATTGAAAAATATTACCACATCTCCATCCTTTATTCTTTCAGTTCCTTCAATAACTGTGGGCATAACAAATTCATCCGTCTCTCCATTGGCATAGGCAATTTTTATTCCTTCAATGGCATCCTTTGCCAGTCTCCTCCTTCCCTTCACCAACATTTCATATGCTTTTTTTGTTCTCTCCCACCTTTTATCCCTGTCCATGGCATAATATCTTCCAACCAGACTTGCTATCTTTCCCACTCCCATTTCCTCGATTTTTTTCTCCAGCTCCTCTATATGATGAATGGCACTTTTTGGAGGTGTATCCCTCCCATCGAGAAAGCAGTGAATCATGACATCCTTTACACCATACATCTTTGCCATTTTGAGAAGAGCATACAGGTGCTCCATTCTTGCATGCACTCCTCCATTTCCTATAAGCCCCATGAGATGAAGCGTTACATTTCTTGCCTTCTCCATGGCTTCTTTCAGCACTTCATTTTCAAAAAAACTTCCATCTTCTATCGCCTTTAAAATTCTTGTGGATTCCTGATAAACTATCCTCCCTGCCCCGATGTTGAGATGGCCCACTTCAGAATTTCCCATCTGTCCATCTGGAAGCCCCACCGCCTCACCACTTGCATTGAGAAAGGAATGGGGATATTTCTTCATGTATTCATCATAATTTGGTGTATTGGCATGGGATATGGCGTTGCCTTCCCTTTCTTCCCTGTAACCCCATCCGTCCAGTATTGCCAGAAGAACCATTCTGTTTCCACGCACATCTTTCATTAAAGTTTGATATAAAAAATTTGGGAAGAATGAAAAATCCCAAAATCTTTTTATTTCTACTTCATCTATCTTTAAGAATGCGAACATTCTACATATCACTGGCTTTCCTTATTCTTACCGCTTCAATTCTCCTTCCCACACCTTCAGGGCTTGGAAGAGAAGGAATGATAATGCTTGGTATATTGATGATGGCAGCCATATTATGGCTCACTGAAGCCATACCCATGGCGGCAACAGGTCTTTTAATAATACTCCTGCAACCTTTGCTGGGTGTGGAAGAGGCGGGCAAAGTTTTTTCAAACTTTGGCAACAGGGCTGTGTTTTTTATACTTGCTTCCTTTATGATTGCCGCAGCCATGGAAAAATATGGATTACACAGGAGGGTGGCTGTTAAATTTTTGAGCATCTTTGGAAACTCTCCAAAAACATTTATATTCGGAGTCATGGTTACGGGCTCTCTCCTTTCCTTCATAATGCTCAGCCATGGAGTGGCTGCCCTCCTCCTTCCCATACTTTTGAATGTCATGCTGATTGTCAAGGCGGTTCCAAAGGAGAGCAATTTTGGTGTAGCCACAATGCTTTCCCTGGCGTATGGAACAACCGTGGGGAGCTGGGGCACGCTTCTTGGTGGTGCGAGAAATCCACTCACCATTGCTCTTCTGGAAGAAAGCGGATATTCCATTTCATTTCTTGAGTGGATGAAACTGGGCATACCTCTGGTTGCGGTGATGTTGCCCACGATAACACTCATCATTCTCTTCCTTTACCCCCCTGAAAAAACCATAATAAGGGAGGCAGTGAGGAAACTTAAAGAAGACGCCAGGGGCAAAAAAATGGGGAAGGAGGAAAAGATGGTATCCATAATTCTCTTCACCACCATTCTTTTATGGATATTTTTCTCGGATTCCATTGGAATAGCAGTTATAGCATTGCTTGCCGTCTCCGCCCTTTTCATTTTAAAACTCATTGAATGGGAGGATGTGGAAAGGAAGGTTCAGTGGGGAATAATATTGATATATGGAGGGGCAATAACCATGGGAAAGGGTATGGAAAGCAGTGGCGCTGCCCTGTGGATAGCCAATGGTGTGACATCTCTTTTCCACAGCCAGTATGCCATTCTTTTATGCATAATAATTTTAACATCCATACTGACCAATTTAATGAGTAACACGGCGGCGGTGGCAACCATGTTGCCCATTTCCCTCGGAATAGCAAATCAGATGGGCATTTCCCCTTTAGCCGTTGGAATGGCAACAGCCATGGCGGGAGGGACAGCATTTCTATTTGTAATTGCCACGCCAGGAATGGCGATGGCATATTCATCGGGCTATTTAACCCAGAAGGACATGCTTAAAGCAGGGATGGCTGCAGGAATTTTGAGCATAATAATGATATTCCTTTTTACCATTTTCTACTGGGAACCCCTTTAAAAAAGGTGTTTCATCCCCAAAGAACCCCTTTAAAAAAGGTGTTTCATCCCCAAAGGATCTTTTTCATAAAAAGATTTTACGAAAATAAGTTTTGGAGGAGCCAGTGTAAAGTAAACGAGCATTGGTAACATTTTTTACGGAGAGAATGTGTTAGGAAATGCTACCAATCATGGTTACATTCAAAACATTTATATTACCTGCCCTTATATTTTTAGATGGATATATTCAGG
>CAZTWM010000141.1:0-3399 GCA_964617935.1 uncultured Thermoplasmatales archaeon
AGAAATGTATTGGAATTTGTTGATTCACTGATCTTTGGCAAACTCTAAAAGTAAATATTTTGATAAGCAGAAGCAGAACAAATATAGCATGTGGAAAATTGTCTTCTATTGCCTTAACAGATGATACCAATGGTATTTGATATTGAAATAAAGGATAGAACAAGGGTATTTGACAATTATTTTCCAGGCAAGAGATGGAAGATAGGGCATTGTTCATCTATGGTTTTCCATTTACATTTCTACGGCACATTATATCGACAAAATAAAATAGGATTTTCAGATTATCTCAGGATGCCTGTTGTAAACTTCGACTATTATGATTTGCTCTCCCTCATCGGAAAGGAGATGGATAGAGAAGAGTTAATCAAAAAAATACCCATGATGGGAGTATGCATTGAAAGGATGGAGGGGAATGAAATAAGCATAGAAGTTTTTCCCAATCGCCCTGATTTGCTCAGTGTGGAAGGGATGGCAAGGGCTATACGCTCATTTCTTGGAATTGAGGAGGGTATGAAAAAATATGAAGTTAAACTTTCCAATGTTTCCATAATTGTTGATAAAAGTATCAAGAAAGTCCGCCCCTTCATTGCTGGCGCTGTGGTTAAAAATGTTGAATTGAATGATGAAACCATAGCATCTCTTATGGAGGTGCAGGAAAAACTCCATTTTTCTGTTGGCAAGGATAGAAAAAAGATGGCAATAGGTGTTCATGATTTTGACAGAGTTGAACCCCCTTTTACCTATAAAGCAGTTAAGCCCCATGAAATTAAATTTGTTCCTCTGGCAAAGGAGGAGGAGATGAACCTGGATGAAATATTGAAGAAGCATGAAAAAGGAGTGGCATATGCGCATCTCCTGAAAAATTTCTCTGCCTATCCAATAATACTGGATAAAAATGGAAATGTGCTTTCCTTTCCCCCCATAATAAATGGACAGCTCACCGCCTTGAAGGAAAACACAAGAAATATTTTCATAGATGTCACAGGAACAGATTATAATGCCGTAACATCTGCCCTCAACATAATCTCCACTTCCCTGGCGGAAAGGGGGGGAAAACTGGAACAGGTGGAGGTGGTGGATAAAAAAAGAATTTTAACGCCAGATTTAACACCCAGAAAAAATAAAGTCAAAATATCCTACATCAAAAAAATTCTTGGGCTGGAAAATGGAGAGGAAATAATAAATTCTCTCCTTAAAATGGGGCATGACGCAATGATTAAAGGAGATGAAATTGAGGTATCTTCGCCAGCATGGAGGGCAGATATTCTCCACCCTATAGACATTGTGGAAGATGTGGCAATAGGCTATGGATATGAAAAATTTGAGGAAATACTGCCAAAATCCATGACCTTTGGCTCATCCATTTCATACAACAAAATACACCATACCATGATTGGTCTCGGCTTCAATGATATTGTTACTCTAAGTATATCCGGGACTGAGAAGGAATTTGAGAAGATGGAAATGAAAGGAGAGGCGGTTATGATAGAAAACCCCATATCATCTGAGCACTCCATTATAAGACATTCTCTCATTCCCTCTCTCATGGAAATACTCTCCAAGAACAGACACAATGATTTACCACAGCAAATATATGAAGTGGGAGATGTGATTTTATTGAAAAGGAAGGGCGCGGAGCAGGTGAGCATGCTTGCTGGCGTTGTGATAGATTCAAGGGCAAACTTTACCCAATGCAAGTCCATTGTGGAGGCAATACTCAGAAACCTGGGTTATGAAATGAATGTTGGGGAGAGGGAGCATAATTCTTTCATAGAAGGGAGATGTGCTTCCATATTGGTTGATGGAAAGGAAGTAGGATATTTTGGAGAGATAAAGCCATCTGTAATAGTGAATTTTGGCTTGGAATATCCGGTGGTGGCTTTTGAATTGAATTTATCTTCTCTTTTTCCTCATGATTAAGGCAATGATGATTATGGATATCATAATGCTTGCTATTCCAAAGCCAGGGGTTCTTAAATTTACAGGACCCGGAAGGTCTTTTATTATGGGTGATGCATCCTTCCCTATATTCTCATCACTCCCCGTTTTTATGGTATAATTTCCTCCATATATTATGTTGGAATAGCCCTTATTCATCCCGGGGAAATAATGGAAGACTTCCACATATACATTTATTTTATTTTCTGAATTTTCCTCCCACCCTATATATGAAGGACTGGTTTTATAAATGTAATAGTCGCTGCTTTCTCCGTCATAGGTGGCATTTACCTCCTTCCCGTTTATGGTATAATAAACCCTGAATTTTTCCTCACTTATGTTTTTGTATACCCTTATCTCTATTTTATCGGTTGATAAAAGATTCTCTCCTGACCATTCCACCTTCACCACATTTTTCCTGAAAGCCAGTTCCCCCTTCTTTATTGCAGTATTTCCATTTTTATCCCATGATATTATTTCATAATTCCCCCCCTTTCCAGTGTAGTTATATAAATATACACTATTTTCATCCCTTGCCATTTCATACTTAAAACCAGAAATGTTTATTTCCACTTTTTTCACTCCCACATTATCAGTGACATGCGCAAGAATCATTATACTCCCATTTTCATTCTGAATCTCTGGCAACAAAACCACATCCATTTTTGGTGGGGATGCATCATAAAAGGGAGGATTTATGGAGAGTATAAAGACGGCAAGCCATGTAAAAAAATAGAAGGCGATGGAACCGAACCATTCCTTTCTCGTGAATGAATGAACATCCACCTTTAAGATTTGCAGGATTTTTGCCATGAATCCTATGGATGCTATGGCGAGGAGGAAGGAGAGCGGCCACCTCAATCCTGCATCCAAATTTCTCCATATGAAATGGCATATCACCGCCATAACAATGCCAAAGGAAAAAGCAACAAGGGCTGTTTTTGCCTTTCTTCTTTCCTTTTCCATGAATTTTTCCTCGTCAAACTCAGGGAGTTTTATTTCCTCCTCCATGCTATGCTATGTGAAACTCTTTAAAAAGATATTGTTATATATTCATGGAAGAGAAGTGGAGATATCTCCCTTTCGTTCTTACATCCATCCTCTCTTTTCTGATTGGTTTCGATATTTATGGGGCAAGAGGATTTCTTGAGGAATTTCTTCACCATGATATAAGCGGAATAATGGAGTTGTTTATTTCATTCCTGCTTATGGGCGTATTCTTCCTTCTGCTTTCCTTCGTATATATTCTTAAATATGGTTTCGATTTCTCCTTTCTTTCAAAATCTCTTGTTATCTCTGCCCTCACCATCACAATCCTTTTCCTGTTATTTTTTACAATTTCCGCCACAAGAAGCGAGGTTTATTTGAGGGTGGAAAGAATAGAATGTGACCAATACCTCAATGTCACAGAGGCAGAAATAAAAGAATGCCCCGAATTATGGAAGGCAGTCCAGTATCTCC
>CAZTWM010000142.1:0-3376 GCA_964617935.1 uncultured Thermoplasmatales archaeon
ATTATACAATGCATTTCCCAATTTTTGTCCTTTGTTAACCAAATAATGAAAGAAAAAATAATCTATGGACAATGATCCTCCATCTCTTTCATCTTTCCACATAAAACTCAAATTCGTCCAGCTGAAAGTTGTTGCTGCTATAAACGCCACTGCCGCCCCATTTTCCATAAATGCCTTTCCTATATTGCGGGAACTTCTTAATTGAAGACATCCACCTGAGAAAACAATGGGTGGTATTGTCGTTGCCAAATCCTTGCTTTCTGTATCTCTTAGGATAGTTGGAGTGCTTAATTCAATATCCTCTGGTACATTATCTCCATCATCATGTTCCCATACGAGTCTTGCCACAATTCGGTCATTACCATGTCCAAATATATTTATTATTGCATGATTTTTCCATTCAGCAAAAACATTTGAATAATTCAATGGGTAATCACATTGATAAATGGAAGGCTTTATCCCTTCCTTTTCATACATTTTTGTTGCATTGAATTTATGGGGTTTGAATATATCATTCCAGCATTTTTCCATAAGCGTTGCGGTATCCAAGCGATGAAATTTACCCCATGGACTGCTATAATTTTCATAAAAAATTATTGCACCCAACAACAAAACATTCTTTTTCCATGTTCCATTGTTTTTTTCAAAATTTATAATATGCTGACATATACTTGCCATTTTGTCAGCATCATCGCTTGGAATTCTACCCACATAAACCTCTGGATAAAAATCTGGCTGGTCCTGCATTATTTCTCCATAATATCCATCGTTGTCAGCATCCCAGTTTCCATTTAAATCTGCGTAATAATAATCACTGGGCACCATGTAATCATCTTCATGGTGGTCTCTGAGGGGGTAGCATTCTCTCATTGGAATTTTATCTCTGCTCCCAGCAATCAAAACATAATTTATTCCCCATTCTTTGTATTTTTCCATCAAAAAATTCCTTATTTTTTCCTGTATATCTTTGCCATCATAATTTGATTCTATCCATGAAGTTGTTACAACTTTAACATTATAACCCATGCTTTCTTTCCATTGGGTAAAATTGTTTAATGCATTTGCCAAATCATCTGTTGTTATCATAACATAGTCATAATTTTGCAAATTTTTTGAAGAAACAATGCCATTATAAGATAACACAAATACACATGCAACCAAAATAGCAAACAATCTCCCCATAATAAATTTATTATTTCTGATATTTAAAGTTTACTCTCCCAAGTTTTGCAAGTATGAAGAAATAAAACAATCACTTTTCCAGCAATCCTCTTTCCTTTAAAAGAGGGCGTGGATCGACAAAGTTATCATCAAATCCTGCCTCCTTTTCCTTTCCAAAAGCAAGGGACATTAACTGGGTGAAATAGAGTACAGGCATCTTCTCAAATTCAGGATGCATTCTTTTTGTGAGTTCCTGGCGATTGTCCAGATTAAAGGCACATAGGGGGCATGATGTTATCAACAAATCGGCCCCATTCCTTCTCGCCCCATTTATTATTTTATATGCTCTTTCTGCCACAATCTCCTTATTTCCTCCAACTGTATGATAACTTCCACAGCACAGTGATTTGTAAGGGTTATCTGCCACCTCTCCTCCCAGTGCCTTTATTAACTCCTCCATTATTGTGGGCGATTCTGCATCATCTATGCCCACCTCCTTGGGGCGGAGGAGGGTGCATCCATAATAGGCGGAAACTTTCAATCCATTCAGGGGCTTTTTCACCTTTTCCCTTACCTTATCAAATCCTATCACATCTCTCAAAATTTCCAGAAAATGCACCACTTCCACCGTCCCTTCATAATCAGGCTCCGTGTCCATGAAATCATTTACTTTCCTCAACATTTCTCCATCATTTATTACACGAAGATTTGACCTTTTCAGAACATTGAAGCACATGGAGCAAAGGGCGACAAGGCGATATTCATTATTCACCACACCATCATCGTTCATCTGCTGAACCCTCACCAGATTCCTTATGGGAGCGACATGATGCATCACATCATCCGCCGTGAGGGATGAGACGGCACCGCAGCAATTCCATTTAGGAATCTCGACCAGTTCTACACCAAGCAGGGATGCGGAAGCCAGAGCGGATTTCTCAAAATTCTTGGCATTTTGTTTCAAAGTGCATCCGGGATAATAGGGAAGTTTTAACATTTCATCACCCCGTAAATTTTCTCAGTGCACTCACCACTGCTATGGCGGGTAATTGAGAGAGTTCATCCTTTATGTCATTAAAATCAATGTAATCGATGTTTTTTCTCAGGGTTATCTGCCTCAATGCTTCCGTTACTTTGGCAAGGTCTATTCCTCTTGGACACCTTACCGTGCATGTAAAGCAGGAGGCACAGATCCATATGGCTTTGCTTTTTAGCACTTCCTCGTCTCCAATCTGTGATAATCTCATTATCCCAGCAGGTGTTATGTCCATCTCATCAGCCATGGGACAACTGGTTGTGCATATCCCACATTGCTCGCATAGGGTGACTATTTCACCACTCAACTCCTCTATCTTTTTATGGAGTTTAACATTTTTTTCTTTAACTTGCATTATCTCAGTCATCATAAACCACCTCCAAAACTCTCAATTTTCTCCTCTTTTCCTCAGGAATCTCTCCATATTTATCGGCAATCTTAACCATTTTATTGGCGAGATTTACAAATTTTTTGAACATTACTGTAACAAAGGGGGAATATTGTATTCTTTCCTCTTCTATCCCTGCATTTCTCAGCGCCTCTCTCGCCTTCTTCACATTCTCTTCAATCACTTTAAGTGTTTCTGGATAGGGAGAGACTGCTTCCTCGCATTCTCCAAGGAAAATTCCGTCTGCCCCCATTTCAAATGCCCTTATCATCATATTTGGCGTTACCCTGCTGCTGGAGGGAACCCTTATTATGTAGACGTTGGAATCATATCTCAACTTTGCCGTTCCCACTCCATCCGCCAGAGTATATGTACACATATCATCTGCAAACATTATTATCCTCTTTTCTCCTTTACCCTTATCCTTCAGCGCCATTTCTATCTCCGCCATTATCTCATCATTGGAGAAAATCTTCAAATCAATGGCATCTCTGGGGCATGATGAAATGCATGAGCCACATCCCTTGCATATGCCTACATTCACCTCAGCCTTATTTACAACTTTTATGGCATCAACAGGGCATGCATCAACACATAAACCACATCCATCGCATTTTCCTTCATCCACAAATGCCTTTATTGGGCTCATCTCATATTCTCCCTTATTCATCAAACTCATGGCTCTAGCTGCGGCAGCACTTGCCTGCGCCACTGTATCGGGAATATCCTTTGGAC
The DNA here is from genome assembly GCA_964617935.1 of uncultured Thermoplasmatales archaeon. Classification (GTDB taxonomy): domain Archaea; phylum Thermoplasmatota; class E2; order UBA202; family JdFR-43; genus JAGGZK01. Next base: position 3,321 of record CAZTWM010000142.1, read on the forward strand.
CCTGAGCAGTGCCAGCCACAAATATTCCATCAACAGGTGTATCCACGGGTCTGAAT
>CAZTWM010000143.1:0-3372 GCA_964617935.1 uncultured Thermoplasmatales archaeon
GATTGCCCGTTGAAATTGAAGTGGAAAAACTGCTTGGACTGAAAAACAAGCAGGAGATAGAGGAATATGGAATAGAGAAATTCAATGAGAAATGCAAGAAGAGCGTTTTCAAATATGAAAAGGCATGGAAGGATATGACGAGACGCGTTGCATTCTGGATTGATATGGAAAATCCCTATGTTACCCTTCACAATGATTACATAGAGTCGGTATGGTGGTCTCTTAAAGAGGCATGGAAAAAAGGATTGCTATACAGGGGGCATAGAGTTACACCCTACTGCCCGAGATGCGGAACAACTTTATCATCCCATGAAGTGGCACAGGGATACAGGGAGGTGGAAGATCCTTCAATATTTGTTAAATTCAAAGTGAAGGGCAAAGACGAATATTTCCTTGCCTGGACCACAACGCCCTGGACACTCATATCAAATGTTGCCCTCGCCGTCAATCCTGATGAATGGTACGTGAAAATTAAGTATGATGGCGAAATCCTGATACTGGCGGAGGAGAGAGCGGCTGTGCTTTTGAAAAATGAGGAATATGAAGAACTGGATAGATATAAAGGAAATGAGCTGGAAGGGGTGGAATATGAACCCCTTTACAGATTTATTCAACCTGATAAAAAATGCTGGTTTGTTATACTTGCTGATTTTGTCACCATGGAGGATGGAACAGGCATAGTCCACATAGCCCCTGCATTTGGAGAGGAAGATTATGAAGCCGGAAAAAAATATGATTTGCCCGTCGTTCAGTTGGTGGACATGCAGGGTAATTTTAAAAAGGAAGTGAAGCCATGGGCGGGAAAATTTGTCAAGGATGCGGATGAGGAAATAATAGAAGATTTGAGGGAGAGGGGCATACTCGTGAGCCGGCATAAGCACAGACATCAATATCCCTTCTGCTGGAGATGTGATTCTCCCCTCCTTTATTATGCCATAGAATCATGGTTCATCGGCATGTCAAAATTGAGGAAAGAGCTTGTTTCCAACAATGAAAAGATAAACTGGTATCCTGAATATATCAAACACGGGAGATTTGGGGAATTCATAAAAGAGGCGAGAGACTGGGCTTTATCCAGAAAAAGGTTCTGGGGCACGCCCCTGCCCATATGGATATGTCAGAAATGCGGACATGAAGAATGCATTGGCAGTGTGAAAGAACTGAAGGAGATGGCTGTGGAAATACCGGAAAAACTGGACCTGCATCGCCCATATGTTGATAGAATAATTCTGAAATGCCCAAAATGCGGAGGGGAAATGAGAAGGGTGGAGGAAGTGATAGATGCATGGTATGATTCTGGCTCCGCCTCCTTCGCCCAGTGGCACTATCCCTTTGAAAATGAGGAAAAGTTTAAGGAAAATTTCCCCGCAGATTTTATATGTGAGGCAATAGACCAGACGAGAGGATGGTTTTATTCTTTACTGGCAGTTTCAACAGTTGTTTTCAACGAAGCACCCTACAGAAATGTTCTCACCTTGGGGCTAATCCTGGATGAGAAGGGACAAAAAATGTCAAAGAAAATGAGGAACTATGTCGAGCCGACTGAAATATTTGAAAAGTATGGAAGTGACCCCATGAGATGGTATTTGATAACCGCATCACCTCCCTGGCAGCCAAAGAGGTTTTATGAGAAGGCTGTTAAGGATACGCTCAGCAAATTTCTGCTCACTTTATGGAATGTATTCTCCTTCTACAGCACCTACTCCTCACTGGATGATTTTGACTACACCAGAGATGCTGTTCCTGTTGAGAGAAGAACCCTCATGGATCGATGGATTCTCTCAAGATTGAACAGTGTTGTTATGGAGGTAAAGGAAAAGATGGATGGGTTTGAGGTGCACAAGGCGGGCAGGTTGCTGGAAGATTTCATAGTGGAGGATTTGAGCAACTGGTATGTGAGAAACTCCCGCAAGAGATTCTGGAGCGAGGAGAGGGATGAGGCAAAGATGGCAGGCTACTCCACGCTTTATGAAGTGCTTACCACCATTTCAAAACTCATAGCCCCTTTCACTCCCTTCATAGCAGAGCGAATATATCTGGATATGGAGGGAGGAGAGAGTGTTCACCTCTGCGACTATCCCACGCCAAATAAAAGCATGATTGACAAAGGGCTGGAGGAAAGGATGGAGATGGTGAGGAAAATCGTGGAGGAGGCGAGGGCTCTGAGGGCAAAGGCGGGGATAAAGCTGAGACATCCCCTGAAGGAAGTGATGATTTTGGCATCCCAAAATCTCCAGGAAATGGGGGAAATCATAAGGGAGGAGATAAATGTTAAGGAGGTGAATTTCGTTTCAGACAGCCAACATTTCATGGAGAGAAAGGCAAAGCCAAACTACTCAAAAATTGGTCCCAAATACAGGGAAATGGCCAAAAGGGTGGCGGAGGCAATAGAAAAGGAAAAGGCGGTGGAGCCGGGAATGAAGGTGGAAGTGGATGGCAGGACTTATGAAATAGATGAAGAAGATATTGTAATGGAGGAGGTGCCAAAGGAAGGTTATGAGGTTGGCGGGGTGGATGGAATAAAAATTGCCCTGAATGTTGTTCAGACACCCGAACTCATAAAGGAGGGCTTTGCAAGAGAGATAATCAGAAGAATACAGGAGATGAGAAAGGAGATGGACCTGGAGATGGAGGAAAGGATAGAAGTGGAAATGGATGCCAATGAAGAAATGCTGGAAGGCTGGCTTGACTATGTAAAAAATGAGACGAGAAGCAGGGAGATAAGATTCGTTGCCGAGCCTAAAGGAGAGCATGTCAAAAAGTGGAAGATTGACGAAAAGGAAATCACCATAGGAATAAACAAGAGATGACCAAAATTTTATGAGGAGCCTGCCTTCTGCGAAAGAGAGAGGATATTTTAGATTTTCAAATTCTTGACAATCCCCTTGAATTAAAAAGCAAGAATTATAAATGCTGCCCTCTTTTTCCATAATGCGGGAGCGCCTTGTGGATCTTTATAATCTATCCTCTTCCTTGACTCTGGCGGGTTCTGTTGAGGAGATATGTAGCATATTCTCGTCCGCCCTTCAGAAAGTGCTGAATTTTGACATATTTGCCCTGCTTCTCAAGGAAGAAAATGAGCTCAGGATAGTGGAGACTCTGGGGATATACGAGCCCGGCATTCCTCTAAGGCTGGATGGAGAAAAGGGCATTGTTATAAAATGTGCTAAGGAAAAGAAAACAGTTTATGTGCCGGATGTGAGCAGAGAGGAAGTGTATATAGAGGCGGCCAGCGGAATAAAAAGCGAGGTGTCAGTGCCGGTGGTCTATGGGAACGAGCTCATAGGGGTAATAGATGTTGAGAAAAAAGAGGTGGACGGGTTCTCCAGCGATGACATAGAGATTCTGGAACTCTTTGCCAGCGTCCTGGCG
>CAZTWM010000144.1:0-3288 GCA_964617935.1 uncultured Thermoplasmatales archaeon
CAAAACATCTTTCAGGCGATAAAATGGCTGCGATAGTTGGTTACGGGGCTTATGTCCCCAGGTATAGAATAAAAGCAGAAGAAATTGCCAGAATGTGGGGAAAGGAGGCAAGTTCCATAAAATCTGGCTTAAACATTTTTGAAAAATCAGTTCCTTCCATGGATGAAGATACAGCCACCATATCAGTGGAGGCAGCAAGAAGGGCAATCAAGGCATCAAAAATAAATCCCAAGGAAATAGGAGCCATATATGTTGGCTCAGAAAGTCATCCCTATGCTGTTAAACCAACGGCAACGATAGTGGCGGAAGCAATAGAAGCAACTCCTGAACTGACAGCAGCAGATTACGAATTTGCATGCAAGGCTGGCACAGCAGGAATGCAGAATTGCATTGCCCTGGTTGAGACTGGCATGATAAAATATGGAATGGCAATAGGAGCAGATGTATCCCAGGCTGCTCCTGGCGACGCTCTGGAATATGCTGCTTCTGCTGGAGGGGCGGCTTTCATAATAGGAAAGGAAGGGATAGCAAAGATAAATGCCACGGTTTCCTTTACAACAGATACACCCGACTTCTGGAGGAGGGAAGGTGAACCATATCCAGGACATGGAGAGCGTTTCACTGGAGAGCCTGCCTACTTCCGACATGTTATGGGGGCAGCGAAAATGCTGATGGAGAGAATGGGAACTTCGCCTTCTGACTATGATTATGCTGTATTTCATCAGCCAAATGGAAAATTTCCTTTAAGAGTGGCGAAGAAACTTGGTTTTGAAAAGGAAAAGGTGGAGGCAGGGCTGCTATGTCCTATAATAGGAAATACATATTCTGGCTCTACAATGCTCGGGCTTGCTGCTGTCCTGGATGTGGCAAAGCCAGGAGAAAGAATATTTGCCGTTTCTTATGGCTCGGGCGCTGGCTCCGATGCCTTCGATATCACTGTTATGGATTCCATCAATGCATATCCAAGGCAGGAGATAAGGAAGATGCTGGAGGAAAAGGTGTATGTGGATTATGCCACATATATGAAATTCAGGAGGGAGTTTAAATGAGAGAAGTTGCAGTTATAGGTATAGGTATGACGGAGTTTGGCGAACTGTGGAATCGCTCTTTCCGCGACCTTGTGGCGGAAGCAGGAATGCAAGCCATTCTCGATGCAGGTATAGAAGGAGATGAGATAGATGCCATGTTCATTGGAGGAATGTCAAGCGGGAGATTCATAGGACAGGAGCATGTGGGGAGTTTGGCTGTTGAAGTGGCGGGCTTGGAAGATTTGCATATACCTTCCATAAGAGTTGAGGCAGCGTGCGCCTCTGGTGGTGTGGCAATGCACCAGGGATTTCTGGCGGTGGCGAGTGGAATGTATGATGTTGTCGTTGTTGGCGGGGCGGAGAAGATGACAGATGTGGTAGGAGCAGAGGCTACCAACATTCTTGCATCTGCTGCAGACAGGGAATGGGAGTCATTCTTTGGCGTTACCTTCCCTGGCTTATACGCTCTCATGGCAAGATATCACATGCAGAAATATGGCACAACCCAGGAGCAGCTGGCAAGCGTTGCAGTAAAAAATCATTACAATGGAAGTTTGAATCCAAAGGCTCAGTTTAAAAGGAAGATAAGCGTGGAAGATGTGCTTCGTTCTCCCATGGTGGCAGAACCTCTCCATCTTTTAGACTGCAGCCCCATAACTGATGGAGCGGCAGCAGCCGTCATCGTTCCTCTGGAAAAGGCAAAGGAATACACGGATAAGGTGGTGAAGATAATGGCATCCGCAGTTGCCACAGATACACTTTCCCTTCATGGAAGGAAGAGTTTTGATTCCATTCCAGCAGCATATCATGCAGCCCAGCGTGCCTATAAAATGGCAGGAGTGGAGGCAAAGGATATAGATGTGGCTGAAGTTCATGACTGCTTCACCATAGCAGAGATAATGGCTATAGAAGACCTGGGATTTGTTGAAAGAGGAAAAGGAGGGAAAGCAACAGAAGAAGGTTTAACATCCCTGGAAGGAGAAATTCCCGTGAATACATCAGGCGGGCTGAAATCGAAAGGACATCCTGTTGGAGCGACAGGGGTGGCGCAGATAAATGAAATAGTCATGCAGTTAAGGGGTGAGGCAGGTGAAAGGCAGGTGAAGGATGCAAGGATTGGCTTAACTCACAACGTGGGCGGCTCTGGAGGAACGGCTGTCGTGCACATACTGGGGGTGATATGATGGGTGTTGCAAGATACTGGAGGGAAATTCCTGTAAGATATAACCTTATAGGGAACAGATGCAGTGTATGTGGAAAAATATATTTTCCTCCCCGTGCCATATGCCCCACATGCAGGAGAAAGTCAATAGGAAAAATGGAGGAGTATAAATTAAGTGGAAAGGGAACTGTGGAGAGTTTCACCATAATACATGTTCCTCCTCCAGAATTTGGGGGCAAGGCGCCATATGCGGTGGCATTGATAAAGATGGAAGAAGGATGCTATTTAACAGGAGAGATAGTGGACTGTCCTCTTGATGAAATCCATATTGGCATGAAGGTAGAGGCTTGCCTGAGGAGAATACAGGAGGATGGGAAGAAAGGAGCCATTTATTACGGCTATAAATTCAGAAAGGCGGGAGATTAATCCTCCCATTCGGCATCCATAACTTCCGTTATCTTCATGGCCTTCTTTTTCCCTATTCCTTCGACCTCCATTAATTCCTCCATGCCTGCCATCATAACATTCCTTACAGTTCTAAAATGAAAAAGTAATCTTTTTGCCAGAATTGAGGAAACATCTGGCAGCCCTTCCACCAAAAACTGCTGCCTTTCCTTTAAACTCATATTTGGCTTCTTTCCTCTTAAGGCAATCTCTCTTTTTTTCTTGAATTGCTCCCTTGCCGCTATGGCATATAAAATAAAGGATGTTTCTTGAGTATCTCTTGTTCTTATAACCGGAATATCATAATCGGTGAGTAAAGATGCTATGGCTCCATAAATGGCTCTTCTATCAATGTTACGGGAAAAAAGCCCCTCATCCTCTATTACAAGCACTGGCTTCTCATAAGCATTTCTAAGCCTTGTGACCTGTTCAAATATTTTTTTTCTGATTAAAGAATCGAGAAAATCTTCAGCCCTTTTCCTCTCCACCGCCACCCTCTCACTTAATATATAATCGCCCACAGGTATCTGCTTTACCTCCAATTCCGCCATACTCTCTAACATTGCAGGTATTCCTGAAAAAACCTCCCTGGTATCTGCTATGATTTTTGGGCATCGCATAATCCAAATTATCCTCTCAATATTTGGATTTTAT
>CAZTWM010000145.1:0-3241 GCA_964617935.1 uncultured Thermoplasmatales archaeon
AAATGAAAAAGACGGAGTTTCTCATGCAGGCATTGAGGAAGGCAATAGGAGTGAGGATACACGAAATGCGTAAGATTTACGAAGGAGAGGTGACGAAACTGGATGTGCAGAGTGTGCCCCATCCATACAATCCATATCAGCAACTCCCAAAATCTGCAACCTTGGCGTTAAGAACAAAGGATGAGGAAAAGGAGTTCAAGGTGGATGAAACCTTTGCCCAGTACCTTCTGCAGCAGAATGTGGAAGTGGGGGATGTGGTGCAGATAGATGTGGACAGCGGAAGGATAGTCAAACTGGGAAGAACTGAGGAGGCAATAAAGAAGGAAGGAATCGACCTGCATACAAAAGAAGCAGTTGCATTGCCAGAGGGAAGCATAGCAAAGGAAAAGGAATTTGTTTATGTCCTCTCCCTCCATGACCTCGATATAGCCACATCCAGAAGAGGAAGTTTCTTCACCATATTCTTTGGGGGAAAGGAGGACATAACGCAGGAGACAAGACAGGAAGTGGAGGAAATGGTGAAAAAATGGGTGGATGAGGGAAGGGCGGAGATTATTCCTGGTGTTCTTTTCATAGATGAAGTTCACATGCTGGACATAGAGGCATTTGCCTTCCTTAACAGGGCTCTGGAGTCAGAACTTGCGCCCATAATGATTCTTGCGTCCAACAGAGGTATGGCAAGGATAAGAGGAACTGAAATAGAGTCGCCCCATGGAGTACCTCTCGACTTCATAGACCGTTCCCTGATAATAACGACGAAGCCCTACACAAAGGAGGAAGTAAAGAAAATACTGGAAATAAGGATGACGGAGGAGAAAATCAAAATGGAAGAAGATGCCATTGAATATCTGACAGAGATAGGGATGAAAGCATCCTTGAGATATGCTGTACAACTCATGGCACCAGCCCATAACATAGCAGGCGGAAATAAAAGGAAGAAGATTACCATAGATGAGATAAAAGAAGCAGAAAGACTGTTTGCTGATGTGAAACATTCAATGAAATATCTGAAGGAATATGAAGAAATGATGCTTTAACCTTCCTTCACTATTTTTAAAATTTCCTTGAATTTTTCATGGGAGGAGGATTTCATTATTTCATATATTATCGATTCTGCGGTGGACGCCTTAGCCCCTTCCTGAATCATTCTTTCAATCGCCATTTCATGATCCATTTCATTCCTTGAACCGATGCAGTCCATGGCAACATATACTTCATAGCCATGCTGCAACATATCAACTGCTGTTTGCACAACGCATATGTGGCTTTCTATGCCCGCGATTATGCACTTTTTCTTCTCCATTTTTTTCACGCGTTCCACAAATTCTTTGTTCCCATAACAGTTGAAAGTATTCTTTTCTATTTCCCCTGATATGAAACGTTTTATTTCCTCAACAGTCTCTCCAAGTTTAACCTGCTTTGTGGCTATTACAGGAATGCCGAAAATGCCTGCCGCCCTGAGAAGTTTAACCGTATTTTTTACAATTTTTTTACCATTCCTTATATGGGGGAGCATTCGCTCCTGAAAATCTATGATAACAAGGAAAACATTCTTTTCATCAATCATAGTTCTGCTTCGAAATCCTCTACGGTGTATTGAAATTCCTCATCACTCTTTATATCTCCTCTTACCTTCATAACCTCTCTTGCCAGAAGCCAGTAGGTGAGAGCCAACGCTTTCCTTCCCTTGTTGTTCACAGGAATAATCAAATCCACATATTTTGTTTCATTATTTGTATCGCATAATGCAACTATGGGTATGCCTATCTTCCTTGCCTCTGCCATAGCCTGTTTATCTCCTATAGGGTCGTTTACGAGCAGAATATCCACCTCATGATAGTTCCCGCATGAGGGATTGGTGAGGGTGCCTGGCAGAAATCTCCCTGGCTGGGCTATGAATCCACATATTTCCGCCATTTTTGTTATGGGTTTTCTGGCATAGTGGCGGACTGCAGCCACCATAACTTTATCTGGCTCATATTTTGCTAGAAGTTTTGCAGCATGCTTTATCCTTTTATCCGTCTTCTCTATATTTATGAGGTAAAGGCCATCGTTTCTCACTTTTGCTATAAACGGCTTCATATGTGCCGTCTTCTGCTGAGTGCCTATCTCAGCGCCACATGATATGTACATTTCCTCTGGAACCAGCAATTTTTCTTCTTCCATTATGCCACCCTATACTACAGGTCCTTTTATATATTTCCCTCTCTTTCTCACAGTTATGGGTATCAAGTCCTTCTCAAATTCCATGAGAGCAATCTGCAAAGGATCAACTAACCCCTCAGGAGGCTTCACAAGCAGAGGGGCACCCATGGCTATCTGAAGAGCCCTCGCCCCGATTATACGGGCTTTTTCGAAACGTGTATACTTCAAATTATCCTCCCAAAACTTGGAAAGGTAATATATATAACATTATAAAAAGTTTGCCTTTTACTATTTGCCAATATTTTCTATAATCTAATAATGTAAAGGTTGCAATACTGAAATGACATTTTATAAATCACTCTTCCACTGCCTTCTTTATTTCTTCCATCAACATTTCTTGAGGTACTGCTCCCACCACCTCTCTTTTATCATTTATGACTGTTTTGGGCACACCCATCACATCATATTTTTGCGAGAGGTGTGGAAATTCTATTGCTTCCACCATATCTGCCCTTATATTCTCATTTTCTATAGCCATTTGATGAGCCAGATTGACGGATATGGGGCAATATGGGCATGTGGGAGTAACGAAAACCTGTATGTGCACGGGTTTATTTATTTTCTTTACTTCCTCCTTAATTTCTTCATTCAATTCAGTTTCCCCTCGGGATGCATGTATTATATCCTCCACGAGGGTGGAAAATTCATAGCCTGAGGGTATGCCAAAGAATCTTATTCCATATTCCTTCTCCCCAAATATGAGGGTTGCTGGAATCTTGTCCACACCATACCTTTCTGCCAGTTCCTTTTCCTTATCAAACTCATGAATCTCCAGTTTTATTTTATCACTCAGTTCTGCCAGTTCCTCCAGTATTTCTCTCGTTTCCTTGCAGAACTGACATTCAAAATCTTGGGTGAAATATACTATTCTTACCTCTCCTTCCATTTCTTCATCAAACTTCTTTTTCAGGTATTCCTTATCTTTATCCTTTATAAGTCCCATGGCGGGTGAAGAAGGTAGAATATATAAATATTTCGGATATGGACAGTAGATGACCCGATTATTTTCTAAAGTCTTTTTTCATATATTTTTGGT
>CAZTWM010000146.1:0-3240 GCA_964617935.1 uncultured Thermoplasmatales archaeon
TTAAGATTTCATCCATCAGAATCCGTCCTCTGGCTTCTCTTTCTATTTCCATTAATTTTTCCTTCTCGTCGGGCATTATAACGGGCTTTATTCCCTCCACCATCCTCGCCACAGTATATGTATCTGTTCTTACTGATATGAGGGGAATTTGCATGTCGTTTGCCATTGCCAGTATTTTTGCAGAGGGGACTATATTGTTGGTGAGAATTATGGCAGAGGTTCTTTCATCCAAACATGCTGCTATCACATCGCTTCTGTCCCCTCCAGTTATTATCAGTTTTTTCTCCTTCCCAAAATCAGGATGTCTTTTTATCTCAGAGGCAGAGAGGGCTGCTATAAAGATATTTTCTATCTCCTTGTTTAATCCATTTTCGCCTGCCACCACCCTGCCAAAAAGTTTGTCCACAACGTAAGAGACTTTCATTGTTCTCAATTTTTTTATTGTGGGAAGAAATCCAAGATATTTTAGAGAATAACGGCTTGCTGCGTTCTTGATTTTCATCGCATCTTCTTCATCAACCCCATTGAGAATGAAACCCTTCACAGGAAGCATGTTCTTTATTTTTCCGAGGTACTCTATCTCATCCAGCATTTCATAGTAATCTCCCAGTATAACAAAGATTATTTCAGCATCTATTGCTTTAGATATGGAAAAGGCATCGAGTTTTAGCGAAGCACCCTTCCATATAAACTCCCCTCCTTCCACTATGAAGAGTTCCTTATCCTTTGAAATTTCCTCATATCTTTTCATGAATTCTTCCAGTGCATCTTCATAAAAATGGGTTATTTTTGAATGGCTCATCCCTATGCACATTCTTTCAGGGCTTATTTCATTACCCATTAAACTTGAAAAAAGGATGGCATCCTGATCCATAACCTTCTTTTCCCTGTATATAACATTATTGCCCATGGGCTTCATATACCCAAATCTCTTTCCAGATAAAGCCGCAATGGCATATGCAATTACACTTTTTCCAGATTTTTCATCCAGAGCAGCAATTAAAATATTCTTCATTTTTTCACCCCAATACTCATTCTGGCGTCCGCCACCTTTGCACCTCTTTCATATACCATCAGGGGATTTATATCTAACTCCTCTATTTCATCAAATTCTGTTACCAACAATCCAACTTTGTATATGACATCCACTATGGCATCTACATCCTTCTTCCTTTCTCCTCTCACTCCAGCAAGAAGAGGATAGGACTCTATTTCCCTCACCATTCTTTTTATTTCTTTTTTAGGGAGGGGAGCAACTCTGAAAGAAACATCCTTCATCACCTCCACATATATGCCTCCCAAGCCGAACATCACAACCTTGCCGAAGGAAGCATCGGTGGTGGCGCCGACTATTGTCTCCACTCCCTTTGGAAGCATTTTCGTTACCTCAACCCCTCTTACCCTCGCATGTGGAACATTTCTCCTGCAATTGGTGATTATCGCCTCGTATGCCTCTGCCGCCTCATTTTCATTTTCTATGTTTAAAATCACACCCCCCACATCAGTCTTATGAATTACGTCCTCAGAAACTATTTTCATGGCAACAGGGTAGCCAATCTTATTTGCCCATTTTATTGCCTCCCCTATCCCACTGGCGAGGTGAAACTCTGGCACGTCTATGCCAGCATATTTCAAAATTTCCTTTGCCTCATGACTCAACAATTTCCTCCTCCCCTCTTTTTTAACCTTTTCAATCACTTTTATTATTCCTTCCCTATCCATCTCCACCTTTTCCATTTTTCCCTCATCCTTTCTTTCCTTGGTTTTGTAAATGGCATATAAGGAAGAGACCGCATCCTCCACATCGCTGAAAGCGGGTATGCCATCCCTCCTCAAATCTTCCAGTATGGTGTTAGCCCCTTCCCCTCCAAATAAAGTATAAAGGGCAGGCTTGTTCCCATATCTCTTGTGAACTTCCATCAATGCCTTTTTTATCTCCTGCATTTCTTTATCCCCTCTATCGCAGTAAAGGGCAAGGATGGCATGTATGCTTGGCTCCTTAAAAGCCCTTTCCAGTGCTTCCCTGTATTCTTTACCCCCTGCCTGCCCTGTTATATCCACGGGATTCTTATATGAACCGAATTCTGGCATTACATCACTGAAGGTTTTCTTCAGCACTTCCATATCATCAAAAAGATGCAAGCCATATTTTTCACATGTATCTGCTGCTATCACTCCCAAACCCCCACCATTGGTTATTATAACCACATTTTTTCCCCTTGGTAAAGGAGAGAGAGCAATGGTTGTAACCCAGTTAAGACCATCTTCAAGCCCTTCCGCCCTTAAAACACCAACCTGGCGGAGGGCTGCATCAAAGATGGCATCGCTTCCTGCCAGTGAGCCAGTGTGGGAAGCAACAGCCTTTGCTCCCGCCTTGCTCCTGCCTGCCTTCAGCACTATTATGTGCTTATTTCTGGGCCTTTTTCTCAACACATTGAGAAACTCCCTGCCATTCTCCATTCCTTCTATATATAGAAATACAACCTTTGTTATTTCATCCTTGAAAAGATAGGAGAGAAGTTCCACTTCAGTTAAATCAGATTTATTACCTATGGAGACTATGGCGGAGAGCCCCATATTTTCATCGGCAGCCCTCCCTATCATTGCTATGCCCAGGGCGCCAGATTGGGAGATGACAGCGACATTCCCTTTCTTTATATTGGAAGGACCGAAGGTGGCGTTTATGGGTGGTTTTGCAGAATATATACCGAAAACATTTGGTCCCAAGATTCTCGCGTTGTGCTTTCTCGCCGCTTCCACCAGCCTTTTTTCTCCTTCCACATTTCCCACCTCAGAAAAGCCTGAGGTTATTACAATAATATATTTTGCCTTTTCAGCCACATCATCCACTATTTCCTCTGCTATTTTTGCAGGCACAACGATAATGGCGATATCAACCCTCTCAGGAATTTCCGAGGTATTTTTATAAACAGGATAGCCAAGAATTTCTCCTCCTTTTGGATTTACAGGATAAACTTTTCCCTTATAGCCTGATTCAACAATATTCTTCATTACTTTATGCCCGATTTTTCCCTCCACATGAGATGCTCCTATGACGGCAACACTCTGTGGATTAAACAAAGGTTCAAGAGGATGCACATTTTGTATTCCGCAAGATATTATAATGTTTATGGAATGAATGGTTATACTGAAAAACTGCATTGCTAATCTATAATTCCCTTTTCCTTCAAAAATTCATGTGCCTTCCTCAGAACACTTCTGTCATTTTCATAGGTTATC
>CAZTWM010000147.1:0-3211 GCA_964617935.1 uncultured Thermoplasmatales archaeon
TAGTTTTATAAATAAAATAATAAACGCCTTTCACATACTTTTAATATGTTAGGGAAAAATTTGGCGACCAAAAAGAAAAGAAAGTGGCGGGAAAATGAAATGAAAAAAGAACAGAATAAAAGGTTTTATGAAGGGGAAGGAAAGGCATAGGTATCCTCATTTGAGACATTAAAAGGATATCTGTAAAAATGATAATTTCAATTTCGCCTGGAAAGATTATACTCTTGGGAGAGCATGGGGTTGTTTATGGCAAGCCGTGCCTATCCCTTGCCATCTCTCTTAAGGTGGCTGTCAACATTGAGAAAAGTGATGCATATACGGTAAATGGAAAACCAATGGAAAGAAGGAAACATGAATATATAATGAAGGCAATGGAAAAGACAGGAATAGAAGAGCCAATAGCAGTAACAACCTTCTCCCAAATTCCATCTGCCAGTGGCTTGGGCTCTTCTGCTGCCATAACAACGGCATGTGTTGCCGCCCTCCTTGCGTTTAAAGGCGAGGAGGGGATGGAGAAGATTGCAAAAACAGGTTTTGAAGTGGAATATGAAGTGCAGAGGGGGGCAAGTCCCAATGATACATCGGCATGCACACATGGGGGGGCGATACTCACATGGTCAAAGGAAATGGAGGGCTATGAGTGGAAGATAGAGAAGGATGGCAGGAGATGGTACATATATCCCGTGAAGGCTGAGGAAGTGCAGATGGTGGTGGGGCATACAGGGATAAAGTCAAAGACACCCATTCTGATGAAAAAAATCAGGAGATTTGTGGAATATTCCTCCTTTGGGAGAGAACTCATAGATGAAATGGAGCATCTGGTAATAGAAGGGAAGAAGGCGCTGGAAAAAAATGATTTCGTTAAACTGGGGGAAATAATGAATGAAAACCAAAAAATACTCCATACTCTGGGGGCAAGCAGCAAGGAAATAGAAAAACTGATTAATGCAGCCCTGAAGGCGGGGGCATATGGGGCAAAACTCACCGGAGCAGGAGGAGGAGGAAGCATAGTGGCTATAGCAGATGATGTGGAGAGGGTGGCGGAGGCAATAGAAAGGAAAAGAGGCAAATCCTATATTGTTTCCATGGCAAGAGAAGGAGTAAAGGTATGGAAATAGGGCTAGATGAAACTCTTTCTTCAATAAAATTTATATCCATTCCACAATTCCCAATCCATGAAGAAGGATGTAATCTCCATGCTTGACCTGAAGGATGATATGGAAAAGATAATTGATGAAGCCATAATGATGAAGGAAGGAAAATATGAAAAGATAATGAAGGATAAAACCATGGCTATGATTTTTGAAAAATCAAGTACAAGAACAAGGGTATCCTTTGAAGTGGCAATGGAAAAACTTGGAGGACATGCAATATTTCTGAGTAAGAATGACATACAACTGGGGAGGGGGGAGAGCGTGGAGGATACGGCAAAGGTATTGAGTAGATATGTGGATTTGATAATGTACAGGGCATACAGTCATGAAAAAATGAAGGAGCTGGCAATGCATGCTTCCGTTCCTGTGATAAACGGGCTTGATGATGAGGAGCATCCGTGCCAGGTTATGGCTGATTTGATGACTGTTAAAGAGAAAAAGGGAGTGTTGAAGGGGCTGAAAATGGTTTATTTTGGAGACGGAAACAACAACATGGCTCATTCCCTGATTCTCGGATGTGCCATTGCAGGAATGAAAATTAAGATAGTGGCACCCCGCAGGTTCTGGCCCAAGGAGTATTACATTGAAGAAGCCAAAAAACTTGGAGGGGAGGTGGAAGTGGAGGAAATAAATGAAAAATCTGCTGAAGGGGCAGATGTTGTGGTAACAGATACATGGGTTTCAATGGGAGATGAGGCGGAGAAGGAGGAGAGATTGAGAATCTTCAAGGGATATACTGTGGATGGGAGAATAATGGGTTACGCCAAAAAAGACGCCATTTTCATGCATTGTCTGCCAGCATACTATGGATATGAGGTGACGAAGGAAGTCGCCCACGGCGAACAGTCGGTAATATTCGATGAAGCAGAAAACAGGATGTGGGCACAGATGGCAATAATAAAATGGCTCTTCCAGTGAAATCAGATTAAACTCACTTCCTCTATCTCCGCACTTTCCACTCCATCCACACTCCTTATTTTTTCAATGAGTTCATCGGGGCTCTGGTCAGGTATTATAACCTGTAGAACCAGTGACTTCAGTCCGAATGCCACTGGCATTATTTCTGCTCTTGCAAGTTGTGCATACTCTGGTAGCACCTTCGTTATTTCCTCCTTAAATTTCTCCATATCCATGCCCGCCTCGCTGGGCATTACCTTTATTCTAACACCTACTTTTCCCATTTTAATCACGGACCCTCAAATCCACATTCTGGACATTTATACTTAGCAGAATGATTTCTGCAAACATTACATCTCTTTATCATATAACCGCATTCAGGACATGGAAACTGGACACAACCCTCGTCTGCAAGTCCTCTGCCGCATGTTATGCATCTTCCCTCAATCATTGCTAAGGTATGGAGAAGTTATATTTTAATTTTTTTAGCAGGGAGATAACAACAAAATCCTGTTTCATCCAAGTTTTATCACAAACATGGATTTACTCTCTGCAACATTTCCAGTCCTGTCATATGCTTTCACGTAAAATTTGCCTATTGCACTTCCATTCCATTCCCATACATATGTATCTCCTGTCCTTTCTTTTGTTTCTCCTATTTTTCTATCTCCTATATAAAAATCCAACTTTCCGATTCCACTTTCATTGTCTATGGCACTCACCTCTACATTTACTTTTCCTATTATAAAGGTAATAAATGGCAATGGTATTATTCTTTTACCAGAAAGATATATTCCACTGGAAGGCTGCAATATCTCTACCTTTTCTGGAGCATTTCTATCCACTCCAATAAAGCCAACATTTTTTGCCGCTCCATTGGAATCTTCTGCTTCAACTGTAATGTATAGATAATCGGTATTTTTGTTGCCTATAACAGATTTATTCACAACCCAGACATATAAACCACTTTCTGGATATTTTTGAACCGGAGTTTCTATTTCACTGCCTCCCAAGGAGGACAAATCCGCCAGCACACTTTTCTCATTCAATCCATCTCCATCAATTGTTGCTTCTATAATTACTCTGTCTCCTTCCTTAACATAATCTGTGCTGTTTAAGTCAACATCTGTTATAATAATTTTTGAGATTTTTGGACCTTC
>CAZTWM010000148.1:0-3198 GCA_964617935.1 uncultured Thermoplasmatales archaeon
TATAAAACATTCGAGGTGGAATAATGGAAATACCGGAAGTTAAGAGAGTTTCTGCTGTAAAGCGTGATTATCTTGCTAGGCTGGCAAAGGAGGGAAAAAGGCCCGATGGGCGAGAAGCAGATGAATATCGTCCAATAAAAATTGAGAAAAATATTCTCAAAAATGCAGAAGGTTCTGCAAGGGTGAGAATAGGGAATACCATGGTGATGGCTGGAGTGAAGGCGGATATAGGAGAGCCATATCCCGATTCACCGGAAGAAGGAGCAATGAGCACCTCAGCTGAATTGCCGCCGATAGCATCGCCGGAATTTGAATCAGGTCCTCCAAAGCCAGATGCCATTGAACTGGCGAGGGTTGTGGATAGAGGCATAAGGGAATCGGGCTACATAGACATGGGTAAGTTATGCATAGAGCCGGGAGAGAAGGTATGGATTGTATTCATAGATTTGCATGTTCTGGATTATGATGGCAATCTGTTTGATGCATGCTCTCTGGCTGCCTCTGCTGCCCTCCAGAATGCCATTTTGCCCTATGAAAAATTTGATATGGGAGAAAATAAGCCATTACCGGTGACATCTCCTCCAATAAGCTGCACTTTCGTAAAATATGAGGATTTCATCGTCGTTGATCCAAGCTTGGATGAAGAGCAGATTGCACAGGCACGCTTCACCGTAGCACTTGATGAAAAGGGAGACATAAGGGCAATACAGAAAGGTTTAAAAGGAACTTTCACTATCGAAGAGATAAAAAATATTATAAACAGGGCACAAATTCATGCCCGTAAAATAAGGAAATTGCTGGAGGAATAGGATGGCAAGAAGGACGAAAAAGATTGGCAGTACAGGAAGATTTGGTGCCAGATACGGCGTAAAGATAAGGCACAGGGTTAGAGATATAGAGGCAAAGCAGAGACAATGGCATGTATGCCCGAACTGCGGGAGGAAGAGATTGAAGAGGGAGAGCACAGGAATATGGGTGTGCAGGAAATGCAACACCAAATTTGCAGGAGGAGCATATTATCCAAAAACAAATGCTGGTAGAGATGTGGAGAAGAATATAAAGAGCATACTGGGTGAATGAGATGATAACATATAAGTGTGCCAAATGTGGAAAAAACGTTGAAATAGATACGGGCAGAATGGGCATAAAATGCCCCCATTGTGGAGGAAAAATATTTTATAAGGAAAGGGGCACCGTTTCAAAACATCTCAAGGCAAGATAATGCATCGTGCAAGAATAGAGATAAAGAGCAGATTTGCAGAAACAATTTTTCACGCCCTCCGCCAGGAGGAGGCTCCCAATGCGGCGATAAAATGTAGGATGAGAGGAAATGCTGTAATCTTTGATATAGAGGCAGAAAGTTTATCCAATCTTAGGGCTGCTCTCAATTCCTTTATAAAATGGATGGACATGGTTGAAAAGATAGGGGAGGAGATGGATTCTGATTGCTGAGCATTCATCTTCCATATGTGACAAAGCATGCATCCACATCTTCAACGCTCCTCCATTCATGCCCTGTATTCCTCGATTGATAAAAGGTTCCTCCTGAATATACGTTATTTCCAACCACCCATGCAACACCCCAGTCAGGTTTTGAACTTCTGCAAACAATATAATATTGCTGCCCCGGTGTCACCTTCACATTTCCAAGATTGAACATAACCCATTGAGTTTCCCAGTCATTGGTGGGCTCTATCGCCTTTGAAGCCTTTCCAAGGATACTACCATCCAGGGCATCTCTTATGGAAACCTCCACATCATATCCACTATTCCATGCTATTATGCCCAGTTCTATCTTTGTAATTGTATCAACGGAAGGCACAAAGGATTGGGCAAGCCATCTTGTATTATTTATTAAATATGCATATTCCTGCTCCACCTGTCTCTGGTCAACAACATCATGTTCTCCAGCCATTGTAACCGTGGTGTAATATGCATCGCCCTCTGCTCCTCTCTCATCTCTTGCCACAATGCTCATCTCATAAGTGCCTTCCCTGCTCCATACATGGGAAATACTCACTGTTGCTCCAGAATCATAGTATCCAGTGTCCTCCTCGCTTCCATCCCCCCAGTTTATATGATATCTTATTCTATTCCCTTCAGGGTCTACAGCAGTTATGTTATATGTCATGCTCAAATTGGTTTTTCCTATTTCGTTCCCCTCCACCGATGTTATGGAAGGAGGAAGTTCCACCTCTCTGAGTGGCATTTCTCCAGGATAATCATCAAACATCTGCGGCTCCATTCCAGTCTCTTTCCTTATTATTGGCTCTGCATATCTGAAAATTTCCTCCGCCGTGCATATGCTATCATTATTCTCATCCGCATATCCCTCCATTCCTTTTATGATGTAATGGCTAAAGAAGGAGCCATATGAAACTTTATCTTCAGGCACAGAAGCCATAACAATTCTGTTCCTTCCCTTCAAATCCTTTATCAATTCTTTCGCAAAACTTTCTTCGATGGAATAACTCCAGTTGTCATTGAAACCCCCACTGTGGCAACTATCTACGATGAAACATATCCCCTTCGCATTTATTCTGTTCAGCATGAAATTTATCTCGTCGTCCGTTATTATCCCAAAGGGATTGGCAAGTTGCTCCCAACTCCATGGGCTCTGAAACGGCAGGAAGCCGCGATACGCCGCCAACGCTTCATCCATGCCGTCCGCCTCATCAAAAGGAGGGAGGTCGAACATGATGGGAAAACCATGGGTTGTTATGTAAATGAGACAAATATCATTTTCATCTGCATTCTCCGCCAGCCATTTAAAACCTTTAAAGATGTTTATTACAGTTGCATTCTCTGCGGTAATCTTTTTTATATGACTTTCATCCCACATATCAGAGACGAGCAATGCATTGTAAAAATTCTCCACCTCCACCAGCATGCTGGGCCGATCCATTGCTGGCGCATTGGCATACACACCAACGGCAACAAGAAGAGCCCAGTATTCTGTGCCTCCCGTATCTTCTGATGTTTCTGATGTAATTTCTGAGGATGGCTCATTCACCAAATTTCCATCCTTCAAAGAAGGTGTTTCTCTAACATCATTTGATAGGGTGGGCATAAAAAACAGCAGGGTTATCAACAGAGGAAGCCATCTCATAAAGACTCATAATCATAAGAGGATATAAATTTTTCCTTCACATCTCCAGAATTTGATGGTAATTCAATCTCATGCTATTTATAAATACA
>CAZTWM010000149.1:0-3156 GCA_964617935.1 uncultured Thermoplasmatales archaeon
TTGTTAATGGAAGCATTATAATAAAAGGAAAAGCATGGGATATAGATGGAAATGAGACATTACAGAAAGTTGAAATAAAAATAGATGATGGAGAATGGGAGAATGTAACTGGGACATTGAACTGGGCATATACTCTGGATACTAAAAAACTGGAAAACGGAAATCATACAATATATACTCGCAGTTATGATGGAAAGGATTATAGCAATATTGTTTCAATAAAAATAGAGGTTAAAAACAAGAAAGGAGGTGGCGGTATTATCCCTGGCTTTGAATTGATTGTTTTTCTTTCTTCCATTATTGCTGTTGTCATCTTCAGAAAAAAGAAAAGAAGAAATTAAAAAATGCAGGGGGTGGGATTCGAACCCACGAAGGACTTCACCACAGGATGTCCCATCCCGAACCCTTGGCTTGTGAGATCTTAAGTCCTGCGCCGTTGGCCTGGCTTGGCTACCCCTGCTTTCTGCCTGCCTTTGAGGGCATTTATAATGGATGTGATGTTTATAATTTTTTGTTCTTTTTCAACTGGAGAGGGGCAAGGGCGATAAATTGTTGAGGAGAAAAGCATCTTTTTTGATAACTCTTCCCTGCTCAGAAATTTTTTGTCTGTTGCCTAAATTTGATAGCATAAGAAATATAAGGGGAAAATAAATGTTGGGTTGATGAAAGTCAGCATTGTGCTTCCTACACTCAATGAGGAAGAAGGGATAGGCAACACCATAGATGCCATAAGGAGGAAGGAGTTTGAAAAAAGGGGATGGGAGATGGAAATAGTGGTGGTGGATGGAAATTCCACCGACAAAACGAGGGAGATAGCAGAGGAAAAGGGGGCAAGGGTGATAATAGAGCCCAGAAAGGGTTATGGAAGGGCTTATAAAACAGGATTTAAAGAGGCGGGGGGCGATGTAATAGTTACAGGTGATGCAGATGGCACATATCCTTTTGATGAAGTCCATGAGTATATAGATGTTTTAATCAATGAAAATCTTGATTTCATAAATACCAACAGGTTTGCAGGCTTAACCCATCGCTCCATGAGTTTCAAACATTTTTTTGGAAATCTCATCCTTTCCTTTACCCTTCGCCTTTTGTATGGAATAAAAATTAAAGATTCTCAATCAGGAATGTGGGTGATAAGGAAAAGTGCATTGGAAAAAATAAAACCATTGGAGGAATTTCATGATGGAATGCCCTTCTCGGAAGAAATAAAGATAGAGATGTTCAGAAATAAAAACGTAAAAGCCAGAGAAATTCCCTCCCGCCTGTATGAGAGGAAAGGTGTGCCAAAACTTCAATCCTGGAGGGATGGATGGAGGAATTTGAAATTTTTAATAAAGTATAGGCTGAGTGGTTAGGATGGATCCCTTCATGATATTATGGATTTTCATCATTGGCATTCTGATAGGCTTTGCCATGGGCATAGTCATAATCTACAGGAATGTTGCTGTGCCATTGAAAGAGGAGAGGAAAGAACTGGAGGAGAAAAAGAAGAGCATGGCTTCCCTATACGGTAAAATAACAGAGCAGTTCGCCCCATTCATGTTTTCCTATCCATATAATGCAAAGCGATTCAGATTCATTGGCTCTCCTATAGATGGCATCCAGTTTGAGGATGATAAAATAATATTTGTTGAGTTCAAGGCAGCAGGGGGAAAATTGACGCCTGAGCAGAAAAAAATAAAGGAGATGGTGGAGAACAAAAAAGTGGAATGGTTCAGTTTTGAGATAAAATGGGAGTAAATTTAAAACCAATAGTGAAGGCAAGACAGATTACCCTCCATGAAATTTCTGGCAGGATTATAGCCATCGATGCCTATAACGCCATGCATCAATTCCTTTCCATAATACGCCAGAGGGATGGCACACCCCTTAAAGATGAAATGGGTAGAATAACATCCCATCTCTCAGGCATTTTTTACAGAACAGCCAACATGGTTGAGCAGAATATAAAGCCTGTTTATGTTTTCGATGGTAAACCGCATCCTCTCAAAATGAAGACGCTGGAGAAAAGAAAGGAGATAAAGGTGGAGGCGGAGAGGGAATGGCAGATTGCCATGGAGAAAGGAGACATGGAAATGGCTTTCAAAAAGGCACAGCAGACAGGGAGGGTGGATGAAGAAAAGGTAAAGGAGACAAAAAGACTGCTCGACGCCCTTGGCATCCCCTATGTGGACGCAAGGCGCGAGGGGGAGGAGCAGGCGGCATATATGAACGGCAAAGGGGATGTGGATGCCGTTTCTTCCCAAGATTTTGATGCTCTTCTTTTCGGCGCCCCTCTCCTTGTTAGAAATGTTGCCATAACAGGAAAAAGGAAACTGCCAGATAAGCAAATATGGGTGGATGTTTACCCCGAGGAAATTTCACTGGATGCTACCCTAAAGGAAAATGGGATAACCAGGGAGCAACTGGTGGACATGGCTATTCTGATTGGAACGGATTTCAATGAGGGGATAAAGGGGATAGGTCCAAAAAAGGCGTTGCAACTGATAAAAAAATATGGTGATGTGAGGCAGATGATGAAGGAAGGTGTGGTAGAGGAAATCGATAATTATGAAGAAGTGAGGAATATTTTTTTGAATCCAGAAATTAATGAAGATTATGAGATTTTATGGAAAGAAGCAGATGAGGAGAGGGTAATGGAGATATTGTGTGAAGAACACCATTTCAGCAGGGAGAGAGTTAAAAAGGCGATGGAAAAATACCACAAATTTGCAAAAACCTTTAAACAGAAAAGTTTATTTGATTTCTGATGAAAAAGTATCTGGTGCTGGCTGCTGCCTCACTCTTAATATTTTCCTTTCTTTCCTATACCTTTTACAGTGATGTGAGGGCACTTGAAAATATAAAGGTGGAGGTGAATGATGTCAGGATAGAAAAATTACTGCCAAACATAGTTTTGGGTATTTCCATGAAGTTGATAAATGAGAGGGGAAGGAAAATTGAGGACTTGGAAGGAGATATGGATATCTATATTCTGAACGAATCTGTGGGAAAAATAAATTTTTCCCATGTGGATATAGGAGCACATTCCTATGCAGAAATGGAAGTTCCACTCACTCTTTATTATGACAAAATTGCTAAAAGCATTCTAAAGGCGATAAACAGTATGAATTTCAGTATTACCATAGAAGGGAGCATAAAAGGAAGAATACTTTT
>CAZTWM010000150.1:0-3124 GCA_964617935.1 uncultured Thermoplasmatales archaeon
CTGTGAAATTAAATATGGTATCCAGAGTTATATACTCTCCTGTTCTGCAAACTCCGCCAATGAGTGTTTTATTTGTAATTGGAGTATCTATGGTGAAATTGAACCACATCCAGTTACCACTTAAATGTGTATCATTTGTTCCCTGATTTCCTGCGCTATCATTGGCTATTCCAACAAGCCAATCATTTATATCGGCTTCCTCAGGTATTTCAAATGTAACCGTATAAAATCCATTCACAGTATAATTTGTTTTTACTGTTCCAGTTGCCATATCTGTAATCTGCACCAATGCATTATCAACAAGTGTCGTATTCTGATATCTTACCCATCCCTGAATGACATAGGGAGTTCCAGCATTTGACTTGTTCACGAATATGGTTATTGTGGCTAAGGAAAGCGCCACAGTTATTGCCATAATTACCAACATTCTCTTCTTTTTACTAATACCCTTATCCTTCATATTTATTCTACTCATTTTATTACCCCCTTTATTTTGCCTAAACATGCTATTAGGTTAGGAATATTTTGGCTCTTTATATAAATTTCTATTTTTTTTATGTAATCTCTATCTGTAGCGTTCCCATAAAAAAATTGTTAAAAAGGAGAGGAAAAGAAGCATGATTCCAAAGGAAGGTGTTTCCTTTTTCCCTATAACTATTTCTTTCTCCTCATAACTTTTTGCCCCGTCATTATCAGTTACTGTCAATCTCACAATATATTTTCCTTTCTTTTCATAAGAATGGAATGGATTTGGTATATGGCTGATATTTCCATCACCAAAGTCCCACGTGTAATTTACAATATAACCATCTTTATCTTCTGATAAAGAAGCATTGAATTTTATTTCTTCTCCTACTCTGGCATTCTTAGGTTCAAATTCAAATATGGCAAATGGAGGAGAATTCATCACCTCTATTACCATCTGTTTTGTATCTTTTGCTCCCCTATCATCTGTTACAGTCAATTTAACCATGTATGTGCCATTATCAGCATATCTATGCTGTGGATTCTGTTCAGTGCTTGTATTTCCATCTCCAAAGTCCCATGCATAAGAAACAATGCTTCCATCATCCGTGGAAAGGTCGGTAAATGCTATTATATCCAAATCCGTGGGCTCCGCAGGAGTAAAGGTAAATTTTGCGACAGGAGGGGCATTTGTCCCGAGGCTAATATTTATCCATTGGGGAACTTTGTTCAAATCTATTTCAAATTCTTTTTCCTTATGTAAATTTCCATAATCCACAATGAGTTTTGCCCTATCTCTCATACCCCACATATCCGATGGAATAGCGATTATATAAATTCCTCCTTTCCCTGTTGTCGTATTCTGTTCCATTCCCTCATCAATATTTATCAGAGTTATTTTTGCTCCTTGAATGGGCATTCCATCATAGTAAACATATCCCTGAATTATATGGGGTGGTTGAGCAAATGAAGGAATGGAAAGGGCAAGAAGGAATAAAAAAATCAATGCCGCTTTCTCCTTCATTTTATCCCGTCCAGTTCAACAATAGAAGAATCAAATCCTTAACATCTGTTTTCCCATCTCCGTTCAAATCGGAGTATGGATCATCTTTACCCCATTTCACAATGATTTTCACCAAATCCAGCACATTCACCCTCCCATCATGGTTCAAATCGGGGTTGTAAAATTTAACTATACAATCGGGTTTGGAAGGAAAATCTTCAGTATTGTTCAGGAAATCGGTTGCTATGGAATAAAATGCATAAAATCCAGGAGAGGAAAGGTTGAAGGAAATGTTATATCCATATCCAGCAATATGCCATTTGCTCCAGCTTTTATTGAGAGAATGGGAATAGTATATGGTTATATTTTTTATTCCAACATTATCCATGGCAGTGATGTTCAGGAAAATGCTTTCATTATTCGTTAAATTCTCATCCGCGTTAACAGATGAGACGGGAGGAATGCTGTCCACATAAAAGGATTCATTATTGATTTTATTTTCTCCCTGGCTATAAAACTCAATATAATAAAAGCCATTTTCTGCCCAGCCAAATTCTGAAAGGGTGAAATTATTGGTGTATATATAGAAGCTTTCATTTTTTCCCTGTCCGCTTCCTGGCAAGGGGTGCCATCCATTGTGCCATATTCGGTAGTATGTGGGAGCAGAGTTGGAAGTGAAGTTTATGGGCGTATGCAATGAAATCCACTGATTACAGGAAGGTTTGCCAACAATTCTATGGGTTATTATTCTTTCTCCTGTGGTAAATTTGAAGTTGTACGTGGCAACATTGTAGGCATCCCATATTGTAATATTATAATAATATGTTTTATTATAATTTAAATTATTTATCATATATTTATAGGTGGAATTCGCCACATTGCTTCTCGCATCATTCAATCCAAAATTTGTCTGGAGGATGAAACTCATCAAATCTCCTTCCCTATCCTCAATAGAAAAAGAGAGGTTGAAGGATATGGCAACGACACTGTTATTTTCTGGATAAGTTTCGAATATCAAAGGTGGGGAATTCTCCCTCGTTCTGAAATGCCATACAGGGGACTGGTTGGAATATTCCCCATCATAAACAACGGCATACCAATCATATTCTTTCCCGTAATCCAGATATACAAAAATTGAGGCAGTTGTTCCACTGGCAACTCCATGAATCATGCCTATTAAACTTCCGTTCCCCCAGTAAAAGGAAACATTCAGCGAATCTCCATCTATGTCATAAACATATACTTTAAGGGCAATCTTCACAGGCACGTCATCCGAATTATTTGATGGGGAAGGCGAGGAAGGCGAGGAAGGCGGATGGTTTTGAGGGGAATATTCCGTAATGTTTATTTGATGAACACTCCATCCACTTTGCATTCCCTTCTCATCTTCTGCTTTCACTCTCATATAATACACTCCAGTAATACTCCAAGAATGGCTTTTCATAATTTCTTCACCCGAGTTATAATAGTTACTCCATTCATCCACAACGCCATCGCCATTCCAGTCGAATCCATATCTTATTTCATCATCATCTGCATCCATTGATGAAACATAAAAATTATAGGAAACTCCAGTATATCCATTCAAAGGACCATTTATGGATGGTTTATCAGGAGGATGGTTTATTTTGGTAACAAAATGCCATAAATTGCTTT
>CAZTWM010000151.1:0-3083 GCA_964617935.1 uncultured Thermoplasmatales archaeon
GGAAGGACAGGCCGGAAAAAAAGCACCTACTTGGGAGGGGATGGGATGCCTTTTGCCACCAGCCTATCCTTCCCGCAATTATAGCAAAATTTGCTATTTATTTATTTCGTTTTTATTTTTAACGAGACAATGGATAGCATTGCTCACGTTGTATAGAAGATGTCTAACCTGAATGAAAAGGTTTTATATGCAATTATCTCTATGTTAAACAATGTTGATAAACGCATCTCCCCAGTATCTCTACTGGCAGGGAAAGGTGGAGGAAATTAGAAAGACACACAGACCATATTTTCTTGTCATTGTGCCACACGAATTTAATGCAGAGGAAGCAAGGAAAATGGTGAAAGAAACAATGAAAAATGATGAGAAAATCGTGGACGTGGGGGAAATAGAAAGATACTCCTCCTTCTGGGACCCCACCATAAAAAGAAATGTTTTCAGGGTATATACAAAACATCCGTCAAATGTGCCTGAAGTTAGTGACAAAATATTTTCCATGGGCCTTTACACAGCAGAACATGACATCCCATATCATGAAAGAGTTCTCACAGATATGGAAGCAGAGGGAACATGGATTTTTGATACCGATGGAAGGGTGAAAAAGGCAAGGGTGATGGTATATGATATTGAAATGACAAAATATGGAGAGGTAAGGGATGTTCCCGTTGATATAATAGGATATACCCAATTTGATATCTCCTTTTTGTCCAAGAAAAACCTTGAGGAAGAGGATTTCTTTTTTGAGATAGTGGATTTGCCAGAGGAGGATAAGGAGGTTGTGCAGTTAATGGCTAAGGATGAACATGAAGAAATAAAAAATTTGCTGGAATTTGCAAAGGCTGTGTCCTCCTCGGACATAATAAGCGGGCATAACATAATTGGATTTGATAACCTGCAGATTTATGAAAGAATTAAAAATCTGATGCAGAAGTCAGATATAATATCGGATGATGAAATAAAAAGTTTCAGAAACTTCCTTGATGTTTATATGAGAAGAGACCAGTCATTCCATTTTGGAGTTTCCACCAAAATAGCAGTCCTTTATCCTTCTTCCTTTGATACATATCATGCTGCCAGAAAGTTTTATTCTCTGGATGATTACAGCCTGGATGGTGTTGTTAAATTTTTGGGGCTGGAAATAAAAGATAGGCTGTATCTCACACCTGAAAAGATGGCTCTGGACGAAAAAACACTCAAATACAACGAAGCAGATGTAGTGGAAGCATCGCGTGTTTTCATACATCTGGTTCAGCAGGGCTTGCCCCTGGCTTTCATAACTGGAATGCCCTTCGAAATTCTGTTTCCATCGGGAGCAACAAAGATGTGGGATTATATGGCGATGATAAGGGCGGGATACCACAAAAAAATAATGCCCGCTCTGTGCAGAGTTTTTGATGTGGCAGGAAAAATAGGGAAATACGGGAAAAGTAAAAAAGAAATTGCGGAGAATGTTAGAAAGGAGGGTGCTCCAAAGGAGGTGATGAGGGTCGCAAAATATGGAGAGGAAATGCCCGACTGGGTGGAATATCCTTTTTTGATAAGAGGAAAGGAACATGGAGAAATTGCCTATCATTTTCCAGGTGGAATGACCATAAAGCCTGATACGGAAGCAAACAGCCATTTCATACCATGGTATAATGTTATGGTTGCAGACGTTGGGGCAATGTATCCCACAATACTCCGCGGCATAAATGCGGGAGCGGATACTGTTAAACTGGCAGTGGATGAAGAGCCGGATGAATGGATATGGCTGAAAAAAGTTCCTGAGAGATTTCTTGAAGAAATAAAACCTGTGTACAGGGAGGGAGAGGAAGAATTTATAGATAGAGGATTGCTGATAGGGATAAAAATATCCAAGGAGGCTGGTGTGGTGAACCTTGCCATGAAGGGAATAATGGATTTCATTCAGAGACTAAAGGATGAAATGAAGGAGAAAGAAGGGAAGGAAAAAAAGATACTCAAAATGATGTATCAGTCCTTGAAGGCAGCGAGAAATGCCGGCACCCATGGTATATTATCCGCCCCCATGGTTTCATGCCGCCAGTTCAATCTATGGGGGGCAGCACTTATAACCACAAAGGGACAGAAAATACTTTATGACACATTGAAGACACTGGAAAGGGAAGGGGCAAGGGTGGTGTATGGCGATACAGACGGAATATATGTGGCATGTTCCCGCTCTGCCTCAAAGAAACTGAGGGAGGCGCTGGGAGGAGAGGAGGGGGAGAGTAAATGGATTATAGAGCCAGAGAGGGTAATTAAGACCATAGAATACTGCAATGAGAAATGGAAGAGACTTTTGAATTATGAAGGTTTTGAACTGGAAGTTGAGGAGCATGAGGCAATGATTTTTGTCAAGCATAAAAACTATCTTATATTTGATGTGGAAAATGGGAGGGTGAGCATGACAACAAAGGGGAATAACTTTAAAGGGAGTGACAAACCCCATATCGCTAGAATTATTCTTGAAGATATAATGATGGATGTTCTGCGTGAAAATCTCGAATGGGATAATGAGGAGGAGGCAAGAAGGAAGGTAAAGGAGTCAATAATGAAAATAACACTGGAAAAGGTGAAAAACATGGATATGGAAAAATTTGGTATGGATGCCTTTACTCTGGTTCAATCAGTTCAACCCTCTGGAAGATACAAGCCAAACCCCGATGGCTCACCATCTGTATATGGAGAAAGGGCGGCAGCCCTGGAAAGATTGATAGGAAACATATCTGTAAGGAGGAAGTTTAAGTTTGTTGTAACCAAAAAACCATTGCCAGGCGTCAAGAATCCCACAAAAAGCGGGATAAAACCCATACATTATATGTATCCTCTGGAACTTCTGAAGGATAGAGATGAACTCGACATGGAATGGTATAAGGAAATGATAAAGAATTTTGTAAGAGGAGCATTTGGACTGGCGGACCTCGAGGGGCATAAACAATATGGGCTGGACAGATGGATGTGAATATGGGATTAAATAGGGCAACAGATTTCTTTAATCTGCTGCATTTCTTTTCCGATTTTTCATGAACTAAATAGAAAATTTTAAAATCTTCCATGATTTTGAGGGGTAATGATTGAACTCA
>CAZTWM010000152.1:0-3038 GCA_964617935.1 uncultured Thermoplasmatales archaeon
AATAACTGAAATGGAACTAAAAAATATAGAGATAAATAAAGGGATACCAGATAGTTTTTTCCAGATAAAATTTCCAAAAGGGACAAAAGTATGGGATGAGAGAACTGGAGTAAGTTATATAGTGAAATGAGAGGGATAATTCTTTTTTTTGCATTGAGAGGTATAATAGAAGAGGAAAAAGAATGAAAAAGAAAAAAGAAATAGGTTTAAAAGTAAAAAATTTTCTTATTATCTTTTTTGCTTTATCCTTTTTCTCCTTTCCAGCTGATGAAAAAATAGGTTTTCTCCTGAAAGGGAATGAATACAATCTTTCCCTTATTAAAAGTGGGATTTTAAAATGTATTTGTAAAACAGAGTTTTCGCCAGAGGCATTAGAAGAAAGAGAAAATCCAGTAAAAGAATATACTTATTTTGTAAAATTCAAAGGAGAAAATTATTATGAGGAAAAAATAACAGTTGATAAAAATGGGAAGAAATATGGAAGAATTACAGCATACAATGGAGAATGTACGAAGGTTATAGATTTTGAAATTGATGATAATGGAAAATATATAAATATGACAGGAGCAATTTACCCTGATAATCAAGAATTTCCTTTTTGTCCACATCTTTACAGTATTATGAAAAGATTTCCTACCTTGATGCAAAGAGCAAAGTATAAAAAATTTAAAGGGAAGAAAATAATTGAAGGAATAGAAACCTATGAAATAGAAATTGAAACACAATATACAAGAGAAAATTTTTTTGTGGATTATAATCACGGGTATTACCTGAAAAAGGCAATTTCAACTTTTAAAAATGGGAAATATCCTGGAGCTATCTGGAAAATAAAAAAATTAAAAAAATTTGGAGAGATATGGTTTCCAGTAAAAGCAACAAGAGTGTTTTACTCCAATGGGAAAATGTATCAGAAGGATTATATAGAAGTTAAAGAAATTCAATTTAATTTAGAAATTCCAGATTCCACCTTTACCATTCAATTTCCTGAAGGTTTATTGGTTTGGGACGGGATTACTAAAAAAAGTTTCATTGTTGGAAGTAAAAAATAAAAAGGTACATATCCAGAGATAATCAAAGTATTATTTAGAGGGAAATAATTAAGGGGGAAGAAGTTGGTAGTAAGTGCAATACTTCTCTCGGTATTTTTGCTTATTTATTCCAGTTGGACAGAAAGGAAGTAATTTAACAAAAGAAGAGATGAAACAACTATATGCAGGATGGACATGTGTAAATATGCGACAATGTAAAAAGTATCGTACTTGTTACGATGTTTGGAATTTAAATCAATGTAGGCATCGTCCAGATGAAGCAGATTGTAATTACTGTGATGAATATTACGGAGATGACAATAAATATTGTATTGGTCCTGAGATTGGCGTTTCATGCTGGAGACGTTCTTCAGTGTGTGCTCCTACGTTTGATGGGCAGTGTTATGCGATTTTAAATATTTGTGTATTTGAAAGTAATGAACGAAGAGGATGGTGTAGCCCATGGGAGGAATGCAAGAATGAATAGGAAAAATTTAAAAAGACAAAAGAGAAATTAGAGGAGGTGTAAAATGGGAAAAAGAAAGAGAAATATATTATTTTTAAAAATTTTCCTTCTCTGGATAAGTATCTTGAGTATTAAAATTCCTCATTTATACGCAGAGGATATTAATCTAAAAGAATTTTTATTGAAGGGATTAAAATATAATCTTTCTTTAATTAGAGATGCTCAAGTTAAGTATGATGAAAGATGGGAGTATCCTACAGGAGAAAAATCAGAAATAAATATAGAATGGAAATATAAGTATAATACAGGCAAAGAGTATATGAAGATTCGCCTTTTGGATGAATCATTGAAAAGAGAAAAAATAACAGTGGTGTCTATTGATTATTTACGAAAAGTGGGGTTTACTTTAACTCATTATATTAAAGGGGCTCTTTCAAAACGAGCGCAAGGACATATATTAAAAGAAAATCAGATGTGGAGATTTACTAATAGAGGAAAACCAAGCAGGGTTCCTCCTTCTTCTTTATTCTGGCTTATCTGGCCTGGTGTTACAATGGAAGAAATTTTATCCAATCCACAAGCGAAGGTTCTTTCTGAAAAAGAATATATTGAAGAGGATGAATGCTTTGTAGTTTATCTAGAAAAATTTTGGAAAAAAGGAGATTCTCGGTATGAAAGAAGGCATGGGTTTGGTTATAAAATCTGGATATGCCCTGAAAAGGGTTTCTTCCCAAGAAAAATAGAGATATGGATCCCTGGTAGGAAAAAACCTCTCTATATTTTTGGCCCGATTGTTTTGAAGAAATTTAAAGGAGATATTTGGTTTCCAATAAAAACTGATATCGTGTATCCTTTTGCAAAGAAATCTGAGTATTCTAAGCAGACAATTGAGTATACAGATATAAAAATTAATCAGGGGATAAAAGATGAAGAATTTGGGATAAAATTCCCCAAAGGAACAGAAGTATATGATGAAAGGACTGGCATTGAGTTTATTGCTGAATAAGGGCAACTACCCAGAAAGTAAGAAAGAAAAAGAAGCAGAGAGAATATGGAAGAAGTATCTGGAAGAATATCCGAAAGGGATATATACACAGGTAATAAAAACATATTTAAAAGGAGGTGATTAATGGTGAAAAGAATGGTAGTAAGTGCAGTAGTTGTTTCTCTTGGTATTTTTGCTTATTTACTCTCATCTGGACAGAAAGGAAGTAATTTAACAAAAGAAGAGATGAAACAACTATATGCAGGAGTAACTTGTGGAGAACCGCAATGTTGTGGAAGTTGTTTTCCAGGATGTATATTCTGTGGGTTTAATGCAAGTTGCCCTTCAGGTTGTATTAACGGAGATTGGGGGAGTTTAGAAAAAAGTAGAAAATATACAGGGCATGGATATAAAGTATGTCAAAATGTCTCAAGTGGAGGAGGGACATGCTCTAACAGTAAAATTTGGAACTGTAAATATGATTGGTATGGAGAAAAGGATTGTAAAGATTGGCAAGGATACAGTTATTCACCTTACGACGCGTGCTCTCCAGGAGCAG
>CAZTWM010000153.1:0-3033 GCA_964617935.1 uncultured Thermoplasmatales archaeon
TGATAATTGATACAAAGAAGAATTACCCCAGGATAATAAAGGAGGAGATGATTCACTGGGAGAAAAAGAGCGGGACGAGAATAGAGTTATTTGTGAGAGGCAAATATGTCAAGAATAGAAAACAATCGGTCTATGAATATCTTCGCGGCACCGCCATTGTAAATCCACATGCTCATATTATCTTCATCGAGCCAGATGGAAATGAAATTGTTTTTGAGAGGGTAACGGAGGAAATGCCTCCCCAGCCGAGGGAGATAAAGCCCCACCCTTACGGCATCGAACTTGGAACAATGCTCAAAATGCTTAAGGAAACGAAAGCAAAAAAGATTGCCACCTTTCTCTCCACCGAATTCTCCTCCGTTAGCATAAGCAAGGCAAGGGATGTGGTGAGGAAGGCAGGAATAGATGAAAATAAGCACCCTCATAAAATAACACTGGAGGAAGCAAAGGCAATACTGGAGGCATTCGGGAAAACAAAACTCATGTCCCCCCCTACGGACTGCCTTTCCGCTATAGGAGAGGTGTTAATAAAAAGAGGGCTCCGGAAAGAGACGATGCAGTTATCTCCAGAATTCATTTCCACCGATACAAGACAGCCAAAGGTTTTTTCTGGCACACCCTTCATGGTGGAGACGGGCATTGTTTATGGAGGAAATCTTCCAAAGGAGGAAAGGGTGGAGATATTACGATTTGCCAACCGTGTTCCCCTTCTTTATCAGGAAGGAGGGTGTGTGATAACGGAAGCGATAAAAAATATGGACTGGCGCCGCTATGGACTGGAGCAGAAGGGGGGCAAGGGCATTCCATATGGGCCTGCCATTATACTTGTTCATGTTGCCTCTGTAAACATTCCATTCACCTCTGAATCAAAGGAAGCGATAGCAGGCGTTGAGGAAATAGAGAAGGAGATACGCCTTTCATTGCAGCAGTGTGCTCGCCGCCTTAAAACCCATCTTTCAAAAAAGGTGAAGAAGGAGAAGGCAAAGAATAAGTTTTTGCTGATATCAAAAATTCTGCCTGAGATAGCAAGAAAATGTGCGGAGATACTGAATAAGCCCGTGCCGCCCATAGATAACGTGATAACTCAGATAATGAACATTGTATGGATAGATGATGAGATAATAAAGAAGGATGGGGTGGTGGAGAGCAGGATAAGGGTCATGAATTATAAGGAGAAGAAGCAGAAATTTGTCTTATATGCAGAAATTCCAGATAAAGAAATGGTGGCGGAAATTTCTCCAGAGCCTGTAGAGGTGAGAAAAAAGGTAATAAAATGGGAGGTGGAAGTGGAGCCATCGCAGAAAGCAGAGTTTATTTTCAAGTTAAAGGAAGATGGAAGCGTATTTGATGAAAATAGTTTATATGTTCTGGGCATCGACCCGGTGAATGTTGTGGGAGCGGAGAAATGGGAGGGCGAAAAATGAGCACACTGGATGATTTAAAGAAGATAGCGGAGAAGATATATGCGGATCTGGAGAAGGGTAAAATTCCGTCCATAACGCTTGCCTCAAGAACCAAATCCAACATAGTTTTTGATGAACGCTACAGGGTATGGAAGTATGGCAGCCAGAGGACAACGCGCTCAGCCGTTTCTCTGCCTGGCGCGTATATGCTTCTGCGCACCATCTATGTCATGGACTTCATAAGGCAGATGATTGAGGAGGGGAAGACATCCACCCTCAGAGAGTTGTATTACATTTCCGAGGGGTGGAAGGAGGCAAAGTTTGATGCTCAGGATGAGTCGGATAAACTGGCGGAAGATTTGGAGATAATAACGGGAAGAATGAGGGAGGACTTCAAATTGCGCCCAGAGGAGGATGGAGCACGTGTTATAGGAGATATAGTGATAGAGGAGAGGACAAGGAAGGGGGAAAAGCGTCGTATACACTGCCAGGATGATGTTGGTGATGCGGGCTACAGCATACCATATAATGTGGAGAAGGAGAAGCTGAATTTTGTTGAAGTTAATGCAGATAAAATAATTGCCGTGGAAACGGGAGGTATGTTCGACCGCCTCGTTGAAAACAGATTTGATGAGAAGAGCAACAGCATTTTGGTTCATCTCAAGGGGCAGCCGGCGAGGAGCACCAGGCGTTTTATAAAAAGAATGAATGAGGAGTTGAACCTGCCTGTTATAGTTTTCACCGACGGCGATCCATGGAGTTATCGTATATATGCAAGCGTTGCCTATGGGGCGATAAAGACGGCACATATTTCTGAATATCTGGCAACTCCATCAGCACAGTTTTTGGGTGTCACCCCATCTGACATTCTCAACTACGATTTACCCTCCGACGATTTGAATAAAGAAGATATCGCAGCCCTTCAATCAGAACTGAGCGATCCCCGCTTCAATGATGAATTCTGGCTCGAGGAAATAAAACTGCAGCTGGAGATAAAGAAGAAGGCGGAGCAGCAGGCTTTAGCAAAATATGGCTTGGATTATGTTACAGACGTCTATCTTCCAGAGAAAATGGCGGAGATGGGATATGAGTTGTAGAGATGTAAACATTAACATCTCAATAAAAAATGCCCTATGCAATGAATACCATCTATAAAATGCAGAAAAATCCTCTGGTGGAGATTATTTCTCTCCTCTGGAAAATGCTTTCCTCTCTTTTCCTGTGTTATTCACCTTTTAAAACTCCATAGCAAATTGAGAAATAGGGGGCAAGGGCTATTACCCTATTAATAAAAGAAAAAGGAGAAGTTATTCTCCCCCTTCCTGGAATATTTGATATGCCTCATCTGGCGTTGCATTTTCATGAACCACTGCCCTGACCGCTTGTATCATGGCCGGCGGGTTGGACGACTGGAATATGTTTCTTCCCATATCCACGCCTGCCGCCCCCGCCTGGATAGCATTGTAGGCCATTTCCAGTGCATCTTTCTCTGGGATTTTCTTTCCCCCTGCTATGACTATGGGCACAGGACAGCCCTCCACCACCTTCTCAAAGCCCTCGCAGTAGTAGGTTTTTACCATGTGCGCCCCTATCTCGGCTGCTATTCTTGATGCCAGTGCAAGATATTTTG
>CAZTWM010000154.1:0-3021 GCA_964617935.1 uncultured Thermoplasmatales archaeon
AACTTAATATCGGGTAAATACTTTGCAGATTTAACGAAGGTTTCAATGCCCTTCCTCTTTATATTTTCCCAAGTGATAAATCCAACCGTTAAAACCATGTCCTCTTTTCCAGTTGGCAGAACAAATTTTTTCGCATCCACACTATTATATATAATCTCTACATTGTCAACTTTTACATATTTCTCAATTTCCTTTCTATTAAATTCGGATACAGCCAAAATTTTATTTGCTCTCTTCAGAACAAATTTAACCATTTCTCTTAACAATGGATTGATCATCAATCCGTAATTTTTCTCCTGCTACATCATATCCTCCTGTAACAACGATAACCTTCTTTGAAAAGATTTTAGCAAAAATTGTGGCAATAAAGGCATGATAGCTTACAAACCAAATGAAGACAATATCTGATTTAATTGTTAAAATAGGAAGGCGAAAAAAATTTATAAAACCAAAATAACACGGAGTTACCCTAAAATGTTTTTCTAACATATTTAAATCTCTCTCCACAAATCTTCGATTGTGTCTATATACATATAGTATATTAATCTCACCTTTTTTTCTCACCATATTTTCCCTCTTATCAACGCAACTATCACCCCATAACCATAGGCAAAGTGTATTAATGGGAATAAAAACACCGCATATAAAAATAATTTTTTATCTCCATATTTATTTGAAATTCTTGTTGATTCAAAAAGAATGACAAATGAATAAAAGAGTAAACCAAGGAAAAGAAGGAGAAAAAACCATTGCATTAGATTAAATAGAAGACAGAATGAAAAAAGAAGGAGAAAAGCAATTAATGCATGGGCAGGCCATAAATAAATATGGCTTGTAATTCCCTGCATTCCATGCTTTTTTATTATAGCTACTTTGGCTTTTGCCCATTTATATATCTGGCGGGCAAAATAACGAATGTGCTGCTTGCGATAATGAACAACTTTTATGGAAGGAGAATAAAACAGCTTATATCCACTATTTTTCAATCGATAATTTAGTTCTAAATCCTGTCCTTTAACAAAATTTTCATCAAACATACCAACTTTTTCAAGCACGTCTTTTTTAATACAGAGATTGCAGGTGGGAATATGTTCCACATATCTTTCCTTATCCATCATTGCATGTTGTGTAGAAGGGTTAAGTTTTCCTCCTCTGGCAAAGGGAGAAGTCATCACCAAGGCAATTACCCTGGCTTTATACGTGCTATCTTTGGGTAATAAGTCTGGACCACCGACACCATCTGCCTTACTCCTTTCAAAAGCCTCTTTTATGTTCCCGAGCCAATCTTCAGCAGCTATAGCATCCCCATCAATAAAAGCAATTGCCTCACCCTCTGCCTCTTTTATCCCTATATTCCTCCCCGCAGCAGCATTCCTTTTTTCATTTCTGAAAAGTTTAAAATTATATTTTTTTTTCAACTTCTTAAGGATTTCATAAGTGCCATCATCACTCATTCCATCTATAACCAAGACTTCATATTCACCATAATTCTGATTCATCAGTGATTCTATGCATTTCTTAATATGTTGTGCCTCATTTCTTACAGCTACCACAACTGAAATAAACACACTGGAAATTATACATCAATTAATAAATATTCCTATTCGCACCTCACCAGCAAACTCCTTCATATATTATGTCCTCCTTATTTTTCAGCACTCTCCTCCCTTCTATAACCACCTTGTTCCTCATTTTGCTGAAATCCATGTTTTCAAACTCCTTCCATTCTGTCAGAATAAGGCATGCATCCGCATCCGTCAGAGCCTCCTCCGTGCTCCTGCAGTAATGAATGTCCGGAAATATTTTTTTCATATTTTCCATCGCCATGGGGTCATATGCCCTTATCTTTGCCCCTTTTCTTTTCAATTCTTCTATCACAGGAATGCTTCTGCTCTCCCTTATGTCATCGGTCCCTGCCTTGAAGGCAAGTCCTAAAATGGCTATGTTTTTCCCCTCAGCTTTCATATGTTTCTCCAGTATTTCCAAAATCTTCAATGGCTGCTTTTCATTTACATCCAGCACAGCCTTTATTATTTCCATCTCATATCCCATTTTTCTGCTTCCAGCATATAAAGCACGCAAATCCTTGGGGAAGCAGGAGCCCCCGAAGCCTATGCCAGCATTAAGAAAATGGGGGGAGATGCGATGGTCCATGGCGACACCCTCCATTACTTTATAAACATCCATTCCCAGCCTTTTGCATACATTCCCG
Source organism: uncultured Thermoplasmatales archaeon (assembly GCA_964617935.1). Taxonomy (GTDB): domain Archaea; phylum Thermoplasmatota; class E2; order UBA202; family JdFR-43; genus JAGGZK01. Next base: position 2,213 of record CAZTWM010000154.1, read on the forward strand.
ATTTCATTGGCAAAGGATATTTTGGTGGCAAGAAATGAATTGCTGGCATACTTTATCATTTCTGCTTCAGAAGGAGTTGTTACAAGGATGGGGGCATCTATTGGTTCATACAGTTCCCTCAGAATTTCCTCCCCTCTTTCGTCCTCCCTCCCTATAACAATTCTGTCAGGATGCATGAAATCATGTATGGCTTTGCCCTCCTTCAAAAATTCAGGGTTCATTGCAATGCTGAAATCATCCACATGCTTTCCTATAATTGGTTTTATTATGTTAGATGTTGTCCCTGGAAAGACGGTACTCTTCACCACTACAACGCTTCCCTCCCTCAAATTTTCTGCTATGCTTTCCGCCGCTTCCTTCACATATCTCAAATCTATGCTCCCATTCTCCATGGAGGGAGTGCCAACACATATAAAAACAACTTTCTCCTGGAAATGAAAATTACTTTGTGCCATGATTCTTTCCATATTCCTTTCCATCATCTCCTGTAACCCCTCTTCATATATGGGGGCAACACCATTTTTTATCTTTTCCACCTTTTCCTCATCCACATCTATTATTCTAACTCTGTTACCCATCTCTGCAAAGCATACTGCCGTTGTCAATCCAACATAGCCCCCACCAACAATGCATATATCCATGGATGGATATGAAAATATATTTAAAATAACTTTTGCATCATATCCTAAAGGCAGAAAAAAATTAATACATGCTGCCATATCATGCCTTATGATTCCACGCACCGCCTACGACTGGGCAATTACTGTATTTTCACCGGATGGTAGATTATTCCAGGTGGAGTATGCAAG
>CAZTWM010000155.1:0-2998 GCA_964617935.1 uncultured Thermoplasmatales archaeon
ACACTGGCATAACAAGAAGCAACACCATACCCAAAACAATTGCCTTCCCCTTCATGGTATTTTAATTGAATGGTATTTATAAATGTTTGGTAGAGGAATAATGCTAATAAGGACTCCTCTTTCCTATTGCCCTCATGGCAGACAGGGCTGCCTTTGCCCCTTCTGCACATGCAGTAACAATCTGCCTTACGCCGCCTGTAATGTCACCTGCTGCAAATATTCTTTCCATATTGGTTCGCCCCATTTCATCTGTCTTTATATATCCATTTTCATCCAGTTCCACACCTATTTCCTTGGCAAGTCTGTTCTGTGGCTCCTCGCCTATGGAAATGAATACACCATCCACCTCTATATTACTCTCCTCACCTGTCTTCACATTTTTTATTTTTATCCCCTTCACCATTGAATCTCCAAAAATTTCTTCCACCACACTGTTCCATATAAATTCTATGCCTTTTTCCCTTGCTTCTTCTTCCAGTGCCTTCTCCGCCCTCAATTCATCCCTTCTATGAATCAACACCACGTCACATCCTATCTGTTTCAGATATATTGCTTCTATGACAGCACTGTTTCCTCCTCCAACCATGGCAACCTTCTTTCCTTTAAAGAAAAACCCATCACAGGTGGCACAGTATGAAACCCCTCTCCCTGAAAATTCCTTTTCTCCTTTAACATTGAGTTTCCTGTGTTCTGTGCCGGTGCATATTATAACAGCCCCAACATTGTATTTCCCCCTTGTTGTCTCCATCTCCACTCCTTCCCCTGTAATTTTAATGGAAGTCACTTCTTCTCCAAATTTCATCTCTGCATATTCAGAGGCATGCTCCTTCATCTTTTCCATCAGTTCAACGCCCCCTATGCTTTTAAAACCAGGATAATTTTCCACCTTTGGAGCCTCCATGGTAAGCCCGCCACCCATTCCCCTGTCAAATACCGCAACAGTTGCTCCACTTCTCCCCGCATAGATGGCGGCGGAATAACCTGCCGCCCCCGCTCCTATTATGGCAATCTCATAATCATAGTCCATGGAGGGAGATAAAGGATGTGATATTTATATTTTAATTCTCTCCATACCTCACTTCCATCTCCTTTCCTTCTCTTCTAAAAATTCCTTTTATTTCCTCATCCTTCACCATTGTCACCTTTATCCCCCCACCCATCACCATTTTTATTCCAAAGACAACATCCTCATTACCATGAACCTCCACTTCCTCCCATCCCTTTCCTGCCTTTGAAGCAATCTCTATACCTGCCTTAACGTAATCATTGAATACATGCTTCCCCTCAGCAGCATTGAAAGCATGCAGGAATTTCTCGCCCCTGCTATCTCTCAATGTAGGGCGGGCAATTCTCGCCTCCCTTAATAGATCAAAATCCATTTCATGAATAACATAATCTTCCTTGAAATATTCTGCTCTTGCAACCAGATTCCCTATGGGAGAATACAGCTGACTTCCTCCCCAGAACACCAGACCATCCTGCTCCCCAACCAGATTGGAGTATGCCATAAAAACAGTGTTTTCTGTTGCCCTCGCCGGTAGAACGCGTTCGAAGTGCTCTTTGGATATTGTGGGGGAAGCAGAGATGCATACAATCAAATCTGCTCCTTTCAATGCAAGGGTTTTGACAAGTTCAGGGAAAAATATGTCATAGCATATACACATTCCTATTTTGATTCCCCTTAAATTAAAGACAGGGATATCTTTCCCTTCTACAAAATAAAATTTTTCTTCAAAGGGTCCAAAGTTTGCAAGAAAATTTTTGTGATAAATGTGAACGACATCACCATCCACCGCAACAGCAGAATTATGAACAATACCTTTCCTTTCCTCAACAGGCATTCCAAATATGATTATGGAATCACTTTCTCTGGATATCTCCTGCATCTTTTTTATTGACTCTCCTTCCTTTCCCTCCGCCAGAGAAAAGACTTCCTCCCTGCATACGTAGCCCGTTAAAGACATCTCTCCAAAAACATGGATGTCTGCTTCTGCAGATTTTATGACCTTCTCCATTTTCTTTATATTCCTCTTCTTATTGCCCACCTTGGGATTTATATTGCTCAGGCAGATTTTCATCGCAAGAAATAAATTCCTCTCTTTTATAACTTTGCATGTTTGAAATTGATGAGGAGACCGTTTCCAAGGCAATAATTGATTTTATAGATGAATATACTGAAAAGGCGGGGAGGAGGAAGGTGGTTATCGGGCTTTCAGGGGGGGTGGACTCATCCCTCGTTGCAAAACTCGCCACTCTGGCTTTAGGAAGTGAGAATGTGTATACTGTATTCCTTCCTGATGTTTCAACACCTCTTGAAGAGTTTGAGGATTCGCGTATGATAGCAAAAACTCTTGAGGTGGATTATAAAGCAATAGACCTCTCCCCCATGATTCATTCCATAACCAATGTATGTGGAGAAATGGATGAGGTGGTGCTGGGGAATATAAAAGCAAGGTTAAGGATGGTATTCCTTTACCAGATGGCAAATTCCATGAATGCTTTGGTGTGTGGAACATCCAACAAAACAGAAATTCTCTTGGGCTATTACACAAAATATGGAGATGGAGGAAGCGATTTCATGCCCATTGGTGACTTATACAAAACACAGGTTTACAAACTGGCAAAATATCTGGAAATTCCTGAAAAAATAATCCAGAAGCCGCCTACAGCAGGATTATGGAAGGGGCAGACAGATGAAAATGAACTTGGAATGCCATATGAGAAAATTGATTCCATACTTTACTGGATTGAGAGGAAGGCAGGCATTGAAGCCATATCTGAAAAGACAGGTATTGAAAAAAAGGAGGTTGAAAGAATATATGAAATGGTGGAAAAAACAGAGCATAAAAGACGATTTCCTCCAATACCAAAAATCGGCTTCAGAACAGTTGGCATAGACTGGAGATTTCCCTTGAAATTATAAATTTCCTCAATTAACTATATAAGGGCTGTAATCATATAATTTTGTTTAAAATTGGAGGCATAATATGGGGAAAAA
>CAZTWM010000156.1:0-2993 GCA_964617935.1 uncultured Thermoplasmatales archaeon
TTGGAATCCTGGACAATATATATTCCATAGTTTCCATTATTTTCTATCTGGGAGTCACATATTAAGTTATAGGAGGAGCCGTGGCTCAATTCCATTCCGAAGTATGAATTATTGTGTATGTAATTCCCCCGCAACACAGATTGAGAGACATTGAAAAGATATATTCCTTTCATATTGGCATAAAATTCTCCATTTTCAATGCTACAATTCACGGCATTCAGTACATAAACTCCAAAAATTGCGCCTCCTGCAGAACATTGGGTGATCAGCACGTTGTCGGCACCCTGTATTTTTATGCCATTGGAATCAGCATATACTGTAAAGCCCTCTATCCTGACATTATCTGCAGAAACAAATATTCCATCTGAAAGAGAATCTATGGTGGCATTCTCGCCCATCAAAGTAATTCTCTTCTCTATTTTCACCCCTTCCGTGTAATAACCCTCATAAACATAGCACTTCCCTCCCTCGCCCAAGGCATTTACACCATCCTGTATCTTATCGAAGTGATCCATGTCCCATCCAGGTGTGGAAGCATTGAAATCATCATCAACCCATACAAACATTGGATGGGAGGAGAGTTCATGGATTAATGGGCGATAATCCCTGTTATAACCAATCTCGTATGGTTCATCTCCTATTCCATCTTCATTGATATCCATACCAGTATAATCATCCCAGTAATTTCCAATGCTTTTGTTCCATACATTCATGCCCGTATCATATGCATTGATTCCGTTTCCAACAAAGTTGTTGTGGAGAATGCTGTTATTATAGGATTCCATGGAGTATAACCCATACCCAAAATTGTCGATTAAATAGCAATCCGTTATTTCATTATACGAAGAATCCTCAATTTTTACGCCAATTTTGTTGTATGATATATTGCACCCATTCAGAGAGGAGTTCGTTGTATTGAGAAACCACACCCCGCAGAATGAATTATATGCTGTTAAGTTCCCGATTTCAATATACTGCGAGGATTTCACCTTAACACTTTTGTTTTCCACATCATGTACCTCTGTATTGAAAATAGAACAATAACTGGAATTCTCAATTTCTATTCCCCATTCCACATTATAGATATTGCATTCTGAAATGTTGACATTGGATGCTTTTACAAATATGGCGGTTGGGTCATTATAAATGGTGCAGTTCTGGATGGAAATATTGTCGGAGAAAATACATAACCCATATTCACCATTTCCATGGAATACACAATTTTTTATTTCAATATTCTCATTATCTGAAAAGATTCCAACGCCTATTCCTCCTATGGCTCCATTACTTATTGTAACATTCTCTATTGTAACATTATTAGCCGCCACATTTACTGCATAATCCCTGCCATTCCCATCTATGAAAACTTTGTCACTCCCCTCCCCAATTATTCTAACTTCCCTGTTAATCCATATGTTGTTTGAATATGTCCCTTCAAATATGTAAATTATATCTCCATCCTTAGCATTCTTAATGGCATCCTGTATGTCGTTAAATTTACTGTTATTGGCATCGTTGGTAAAATCATCGTCCACAAACAGGATATTGCCATATGGAAGTTGGGAATGTGTGGGCATTGCGGGTATCATAAATGCAAAAATAGCCACAAACACGAGTAAGCCCATCCCCTTCTTGTTCATATTAGGTTAAAACATATTCACTATTAAATCTTTTTATTTTTTCTGATTTCCTCAAGTATCTCCTTAGCCCTGTCCACTCTTATATTGCCCTCCTCCACCATTTTCCCTGCAACCATCTCTATTTCATCTCCCTTTGCCCCCACCATCACTGCAATATTCTGGGCATGCAACTTCATATGTCCTGCTTGGATACCCTTAGTGGCAAGGGCTCTTAAAGCAGCAAAATTCTGTGCCAAGCCGACAGATGCAATTATCTCCGCCAGTTCTCTGGCATTTTGAACACCAAGTATTTTCAAACAGAGTTTTGCCATGGGATGAACCTTTGTTATACCCCCTACCGTACCCACCGCAATGGGCAATTTTATATGTCCATGTAAATCGCCATCTTCATTCTTCTTCCATGTTGTCAGCGGCTTGTAACCATTCATTGCCGCATAGGAATGGGCGCCTGCTTCCACCGCCCGCCAGTCATTTCCCGTGGCTATGACAACCGCATCTATTCCATTCATCACACCTTTATTATGGGTTGCGGTCCTGAAAATATCCAGGGAGGCGAGTTCATATGCCTTTATAACCCTGTCCACCACATCCTCCCCCCCTATGGCATCCTTTTTATACACCACTTCAGCCTCCGCAAGTCGGTGAATGGCGAGGTTGGATATTATGCGGAGCAATGCCTTCCCCCCCGTCATTTTCTCCAGAAGAGGAGCTACAGCCTCTGCCATTGTATTCACAGCATTGGCACCCATGGCATCCCTCACATCCACAAGAATATGAATAACCATCATATCATCCCGCAACCATCTCGCTTCTATATCTTTAGCACCACCTCCAATTTTAACAAGTATTTTGTCCTGAGCATTGGCAAGTTCAAGTATCTCCTCCTTTCTTTCCATTATTCTTTCCACCGCATCTCTGGAAGGATTCAAAATCTGTATCTGTCCTATCATCACGGGCTCTGTAGCCTTTGCTGTAAATCCTTGGGGGCGAGCCATTCTGGCGGCGTTGGAAGCGGCGGCAACAACAGATGTTTCTTCTATAGCCATTGGAATCAGCAATTCCCTGCCATTTACAATAAAATTGGTGGCTATTCCAAGAGGCAACTGCATGTTCCCCACCACATTCTCAACCATTATATTTGCAATATCCTTAGGAAGTGCACTGAATGAAAGCAGCAATTCCGCCTCCTCATCAGTCAATCCTGCAAACTCCTTTACAACATTCACCCTTTCCTCAACTGACATTTTATAAAACCCAGGTATACGGGACGATTTCATGGATATAAATGGAAAGGAAATATATTTGCTTATTGCATCCCCCTATTTTTCTTTCTTCATGCATTTCACGGATTAT
>CAZTWM010000157.1:0-2921 GCA_964617935.1 uncultured Thermoplasmatales archaeon
TATCCTGCCAATGTATATTTTTCAAAAAATGTTACCGATGTTACTTGACAATACAGGAGGTGAATCTATATAAAGAAGCACGGCTGAATCAACATATTCTGGGTATTGGATCTCCTACAGGCATTTCCACTATTCTACGCCCTCCTATACTTGTTTCCATTATAACATGCTTTCCCTCCACCACCCTTCCGATGAGGGCTGCATTTTTTCCATAAGGATGCTTTTTTATGATTTCCAGCACATCCTCTGCCTTTTCCTCAACAACACCCATAATCATTTTCCCTTCATTTCCTATTGCTAAGGGGTCTAATCCAAGCATTTCGCATGCTGCCTTCGTTGCTTCTTTTATGGGTATGCTCTCCTCCTCTATTATTATTCTCACTCCCGATTTTTCCGCCATTTCATTTAAGGCATTGGCTATTCCTCCCCTGGTTGCATCCTTGGCAGCAATTATTCCTCCTTCTTTGAGAGCCATCTCCATTAATCCATTCAATGGGGCAACATCTGACTCCATCTCTCCCTCAAATCCATAGCCTTCTCTCTCAGAAATTATGGCTATGCCGTGGTCTGCTATGGTGCCATTTATTATTATTGCATCTCCCGGCTTTAATGAGGAATCACGCAACCATCTCTGCTCCCTCCCCGCCACCTCAAAGTTATGTTTGAGCCATCTGCTCTCCTTTCCGATGGCTGAAGTTGTTACGATCATATCCTTTAGTCCACCATGCTCCACCACCTTTGTATCGCCTGTGACAATCTCCACTCCCGCCTCCTTGGCTACTTCAGCCATGCTCGCCATCACCTTCTCATAATCATCCATGGAAAAGCCTTCCTCTATGACCATGGCACATGCCATCGCCACGGGCACAGCACCCATGGCTGCTATGTCATTTATTGTTCCTGCCACGGCAAGTTTTCCTATATCTCCTCCAGGAAAAAATATGGGCTGCACTGTATGGCTATCTGTTGTGAAAACTATACCATCAACAACGGCAGAGTCATCCAATGCTGATATAGGCACCTCTGCAGATTCTCCTTCAAAATATTTCAGGACATATTTCTTTATTAATTCCCCCATCCGCTCTCCGCCCGCTCCATGGCTTAACTCAATGCGTTTCATTTAGTCCCTTATCCCTTCTTCCTTCACCATAAAAACTATCTCCCCCTCTGGCAGATGGGGCGAGTCAATGAGGCGGGCTATTCTCTTGCCACCCTTGGATTTTCTGAGGTAAATGCGGAACATGGCTGTGTGGCCCACGATATGCCCTCCTATGGGCTGCGTCGGGTCGCCAAAAAACACATCGGGGCGGGCAGCCACCTGATTTGTTACGCATATGACCGCATTATTCAATCTCGCAAATTTGAGTAATAAATGCATATGCTTATTCAATTTCTGCTGCCTCTCCGCTAAAGCCCCTCTTCCCACATACTCTGCCCTGAAATGACCCGTAAGGGAATCAACAACCAGGAGGCGAATGGGCTTTTCCCTCGCCAGCTCCATCGCCTTGTCAACCAGCATCATCTGATGATTGGAATTGAAGGCGGTGGCAACATGTATTTTCTTCAATGCTTCCTTGCCATCAATGCCCATGCCCTCCGCCATCTGAAGTATCCTTTCAGGACGAAATGTATTTTCTGTGTCAATAAAGACTGCCTCTCCTTCCAGTCCTCCTTCATCCTCCGCCATCTGCACGTTTACACACAACTGATGGGCAATCTGGGTTTTTCCAGAGCCGAATTCACCAAACAACTCCGTTATTGCCTGCGTTTCAAATCCACCGCCGAGAAGTTCATCAAATGCCTTTGAGCCAGTGGTGAGGCGTTTTCTTTCCTCAAGTTTTTTCAGAAGCACATCTCCTGTTTCAAAGCCTCCGACATCTGCTTTCTCCCTTGCTGCCTGAATTATTTTTGCTGCCGTGCCTTCACCTATGTCAGCCACTTCTGCAAGTTCTGAGGGAGAAGCAACTGCTATTGCCATTAAATCATTGTAGCCTGCCTCCTCAAGTTTTTTTGCTATGGCAGGACCCACACCCGGCAGATCTTCAAGATTGAACATTTCCATCACCTTTCAATACGTGTGATATTTATAAAAGTAATGTTTGGAGATGAGATGAAGGATGATGATGCAATAAAAGTCCATTCACATCTATCCAATAGCCCTGATTGAAAATCTTGTCAAATACAAAGGAACAACAGGCTTATTTTCTTTTTCTCTCTTCTTCCAGTTGTTCCACCATACATAAATGAAAGCAAAATGTCTTTAACACTACACTTTACCATCCAGAAAACAACATAAGCACATTTCATTTTACTCATCAATGGAAATCAGGAGGGCAAGAAAAGAAGAAATTGATGAAATCATAGATGCATACATAGATGCCTATTCTGGAATGGAAAAATACTGCTACAGAAAAAGGAAGGATGTAAAGAGATACATCAAATGGCTTTTTGGTAGAGACGCCAATGGAACTTTTGTTGCTGTTGATAAAAAAATAATTGCATTCATTGCCTCCGATTCTTTCTGGCATAGTTTTTATGAAGGTGATGTAGGAGAAATACATGAAATGTTTGTGAGGAAAGGATACAGGAGAAAAGGTGTGGGGAGAAGAATAATGGAAAGGGCAGAAGAATATCTGTGCTCTAAGGGTAAGGAGGTGATAGAGTTATGGGTGGGAAAGGAGAATAAAAATGCCATAAAATTCTACAGGAAAATGGGATATGGGGAAAAAGAAGGCATGGATGAATGGATAAGAATGGTGAAAAGAATTAGGCAGAATCAAATGGAATGAAGAAATGATGAGGAGTGAACATTTTGCTTTTCTTCCCCAAACCACAAAATATTTGATTTCAAAAAACATATACCAGTTGAGCGGGTGTGGTGTAGTTTGGTAACACAAAGCCCTGCCACGGCTTAGCCCCGG